>JAXDKX010000270.1:0-2868 GCA_034666905.1 Chloroflexota bacterium
GGTTGCGCGGAAGGAGCGGGCCGTGCAGGTATGTTCCCACCCGAAGGCCCGCCACACCGGCCTCGCCCGGCAGGGCGATGGACCCCTCGCCACCATCGTCGCCGTTGTTGCCATGGCCCAGCCCGACCCGTCCGAGTGCCTGAACTCCTCTTCCAAGCACGGTGCGGCCGCTGTGGTTCTCGAACCCGACGAGCGTCCGCTCCTGGCCGGCAAAGCCGGCGGCTGCCGCCGAGGCCCTGCCAAGGGCAGCGATTGGGGAGTCAGGCGGCAACTCGAGAACGACGCCGCCAACCATCCGCCGTGCCCCATCGACCGCCTCGGTCGAGGCATCGAACAGACCCGGGCCCGCCAGGCTGCCCGCAAGCGACGATCGGAACCCATGTCCAAGGTTCTGATACCCGCCACATACGGCGAGGAGGGCGGTGCCAGCGGCGACCGCGCTGGCCAGCGGTCCGGCCATCTGCGTCATCGCGTGCGCAACGCCGACCTGCAGCAGGTCGGGCCCTCCGCCGATGAAGATGATGTCGCCCGAGATCGGTGCGCCGGCGGCGGTCGCATCGATCGTCTCGATCTCGACCTCCAGGCCTCGCCAACGCGCTCGCTGGGCGAGGGTCGCGATGTTGCCGCGATCGCCATACAGGTTGAGCAGGTCCGGGAACAGGTGAACGATCCGAAGCGGCTCGCCGGCCGGGGATTGATTCATCGCGGGTGCTCGGCGAGGAGGCCGCGGCTGACGAGGCCCTGGCGAAGCCGCAACAGCGCCGTGTAGGTGGCGATGACGAAGACCGTCTCTCCGTGCGGCGTCTGCGCGACCAGGCGATCCAGGCCCTCCATCGGGCGTTCGAACGTCCCGACGAATCCGGAAGGAATCGCTCCCGACCCGTCGGTGACGCCGTATTTCAGGCGGAGCAGGAAGTCGGGCGCCCGAGCACCCGAGATCGCGTACTGGCGACCCGGAAGCATCGGGGCAACGTCGACGTCCCAGTACCACGAGACGTCCTGGCCATCGGCGAAGTCGTCGTTGAGGGCGAAGAGGACCGCCGCGACCTGCGAATCCATGGCGATCCGTGCCAGCTCGGCGAGGCTGGCCGGATTCTTGCCGAGGGTCAACACGACCCGAAGCCCGTCCACCTCGACCTCTTCGTATCGACCGAAGGCCGGTGTCACGTCGGCCATGGCAGCCACGGCGTCCTCGGGCGGGACACCGATGGAGATCGCGGCCGCGACGGCAGCGGCGGTGTTGTAGGCATTGGACAGACCGGGCAGCCGAACATCGACCGTCAGCTCGCGCCTGTCCGCCAGTTGGCGAAACCCGAGCGTCTGCCCATCGATCCCGTGGCTGCTCACGACGCGCACGCCGAGAGTGGGCTCGCGTCGTCGGAACCCGCAGTTCTCGCACCTGAAATCGCCAAGATGGCCGACGCTCGTCCATCTGTAGACGAGGTGGCCGTCGCAGATCGGACAGGTCGTGACGTCCGGCGTCAAAGACAGGTCGGCGGACAGGGCCGGCGGCTCGCTGAGGCCGAAGTCGATCGACGGGCCCGAGCGCAGCGACGCCAGCCGAGCCAGGCGAGGATCGTCGGCGCACGACACGAGAACGGTCCCTTCCGCGAGCCCTGAGATCAGCTTCTCCCAGCCCCGGATGATGGCGTCCGTCTCGCCGAACCGGTCGAGCTGATCCCGAAACAGGTTCAACAGCACCAGCTGCGAAACCGGCATGAAATCCGGCACGGAGCGAAGGGTGGCTTCATCCACCTCGAAGACGGCCGCGGCGCCACGTCGACCGAGACGTCCGTCGAGTCCGGCTTGGGCGACGAGGGTGCTGGTCAGTGCCTGGCGCAGGTTGGCCCCCGATCGGTTGGCCACGACCTGCCAGCCGGCGCGCTCGAGGATGTGGACGAGGAGGTGGCTGGTCGTCGTCTTGCCGTTGGTCCCGGAGATGAGCGCCACGGGACCGAGGTCGCGCGCGATCCGCGCTGCGAGACCCGGCGCGATCCGATGGGCAACGAGGCCGGGCAGCGACGTGCCGGCATGGCCGGCCCGCCTGGAGAGTGCGGACACCGCCCGGGACGCGACGACCGCCAGCCGATCGCGGCTGCGGCTCGGGTCGTGCCGGCTTTGACGAGGAACGCTACTCACCGAGCGAAGGATAGGGCTCCTCCCCGGACCGGCGAGATCAGGCCTCGAAGAGCACGTACTCGTGCAGGCTGCCATCGACGAGGTGGGACGAGAGCTCGCCGTTCGCAGCGGCGAAATGGGCATGCCCATGGGCCGCCTCGAGGCCCGCAAGGTGCGAGTCGATGCTTTCGAAATCGGCCTCCGTAAAGACTTCCTGGACCGTGCCGAACTGCGACTCCCAGATGCGATAGCGCGGCAGGCCGACGCTCTCTGCAGCGTCGTTCCACGCGGCCATCGCGTCCATGAACTGCTGGTACTGCCCGAGCTTCACGATGTGCCGAATCATGTGTCGCATGCTGCTCGCCACCCTCCTTGGATCTGCCCCGGATCAGGCTCCAACATACGGCAGGCGCGCATCCCTGCTCAGGAAGGGTTCGGCGGATCGATTGCGCTCGAAGGATCGAGCGTCAGGGTCGCAAGGACTGCCTCGAAGTAGGCGAGGTCGACGTCTCCGTCGAGGGTGATCTGGTAGACGCGGTTGCCGGCGAACACGAACGCGGTGAATTCGACGTCGCGGGACGCGATCGCCCCGTCAGAAGAGGCCTCGCAGCCGGCGACATTGAGATACCCGGAGTGACCGTCGATCGGCAGTCGGGGCGCGGTTGGCAGGTCGCTGGGGCAAGGAAGGCCGCCTACATAGGGCCGGAAGTACGCGGCAACCCACTGGTCCTCGGTCTGGCCGGTAGCCAG
>JAXDKX010000271.1:0-4457 GCA_034666905.1 Chloroflexota bacterium
CGCCAGGAGATCTCGGCCGGCTTCAAGAGCCTCGAGGAGCGGCTGGTCGCGATCGAGGCCGCGGCCGCCGCGCGCGGCGCCGAGCGGGCGCGGTCCGCCGCCAAGGGTGCGGACTTCGAGGACCTCCTCGAAGGGATGCTGGCCGACGTTGCGCACGGCGCCGGCGACCTGCTGGACCGGACCGCCTCGGAGGCCGGAACCCTTCTGAAGTCAAAGAAGGGCGATTTCGTTCTGACCGTGGACGCGCGTGTGGCGCGCGGCTCCGACCTCCGGGTCGTGATCGAGGCCAAGGACCGGCCGATGTCGA
The DNA here is from genome assembly GCA_034666905.1 of Chloroflexota bacterium. Taxonomy (GTDB): domain Bacteria; phylum Chloroflexota; class Limnocylindria; order Limnocylindrales; family CSP1-4; genus SPCO01. Next base: position 308 of record JAXDKX010000271.1, read on the forward strand.
TGCGCGCGATGCGGGAAGAGCTGCGCGAGGCCAAGGAGAATCGCGGCGCCGCGGTCGCGGTCGTGGTCTTCACGCCATCCCACGCCCCGGCCGGGGTCGCGCCGTTCACGCTCGTCGGCGACGACGTCTATTGCGTCATCGATCCGGAGGCGCCGGAGCCGGCGACCCTCGAAGCGGCCGTCCGGCTGGCCAGGTTGCTGGCGCTTGCCTCGCTCGTGGAGCGTGAGGTCGACGTGGACGCTGTCGCCATCGGGTCGGCGCTCAACGCGATCCGCGAGCAGCTCGACGTGGTGCGTGCGCTCAAGGCCCAGCTGACCTCGATCTCGACCGCCACCAAGGCGGTCTGGTCTGGCCTGGACCAGATGCGCTCGAATATCCTGGCGCGCGTCGCGGAGGCGGAAGCGGAGATCCGGGGCTAGCGATTCGACCGACAGCCTTGCATGAGTGCGCTATCGTGACCGTCCCGACGTCCCGGGGCGGGTATTTCCGCGGACGATCGGCATGAGCTGCGAGGATCGGCATGGCGCGTTCGATGTGGAAGGGAGCGATCCAGTTCGGGCTGGTCACCATCCCGGTGAAGCTCTACCTGGCGACCGAGTCCAAGGGCATCGCCTTCAACATGCTCCACAAGGACGACCTGTCCCGGATCCAGATGAAGATCTGGTGCCCCGTCGAGGACGCGCCGGTTTCGCGTTCGGAGACCGTCAAGGGCTACGAATATGCCCCGGGCCAGTACGTGGTCATCACCGACGAGGACCTCGAACGCGTGCCGCTCAAAACCGTTCGCTCGATCGAGATCGAGCAGTTCACGAAGGCCGAGCGCGACGACGCGGCCATCCGGTTCGTCAAGAGCGCGTACTACCTCGAGCCGGACAAGGTGGGTCGCAAGGCCTTCCACCTGCTGAAGTCGGTCCTCGAGAAGGAAGGCCTGACGGCCATCTGCAAGGTCGTGATCAAGGATCGCGAAGCCCTCGCGTCGCTCGACCCATTCGGGAAGACCATGCTGATGACCACGCTCCATTGGCCCGACGAGATCCGCTCGACCGCTGAGCTCGACCTGGGCGACGAGGAGTACGAGTTCAAGCCGGCCGAGCTGGCGATGGCCAACCAGCTCGTGTCCGCGATGACCGGCGAGTTCGATCCGGCCCAGTACAAGGACGAGTATCGCGAGGCCCTCGAGGCCGTGATCCAGGCCAAGGTCGACGGCGAGGAGACCGTGGAGGTCGAGGCGCCCGAGGAAGGCGGCAAGCTGATCGATCTGATGGCCGCCCTCGAAGCGTCGGTCAGCGCGGCCAAGGCTGCCCGCGAGTCGAGCAGCACGAAACCGGTCTCGGTGACGGAAGCCAAGGCAGCCAAGGAGGCGAAGGCAACCAAGGCCAGGACCGCTGCCCGCTCGGCCAAGGCCGATGATGCCGAGGAGGCGCCGGCCAAGCCCGCCCGCAAGCGCAAGACCGCCTGAATCGCAACGGCGGTCCCGATGCCCCTCGACGAGTACCGCCGCAAGCGCGACTTCGCGAGGACGCCGGAACCGGCACCGGCCGATCAAGCTGGCGCGGGCTCAGGCGCGAGCAGCGGCCGGTACGTGGTCCAGCGACACCGGGCCACTCGCCTGCACTACGACTTCCGGCTCGAGGTTGACGGCGTCCTGGCCTCATGGGCCGTCCCGCGTGGCCCGACCCTCGATCCGAGCCAGCGACGGATGGCCATTCACGTCGAAGACCATCCGATCGAGTATTTCGATTTCGAGGGGGTGATCCCGGCCAGGCAGTACGGCGCCGGCGACGTCATCGTCTGGGACTGGGGGATCTGGGAAGCAGAGGCGCCGACGCTCGATGCCGCCGCGGCCATCGCAGCCGGCGAATTGAAGTTCAGCCTGCAGGGCGAGAAGCTCAAGGGCCGATTCACGATTGTCCGGACCGGCGGTCGCAAGCGCAAGGGAGACGATCCGGGCGCGCGCGCGTTCGAGAACGACGCCGGCGACCAATGGCTGCTCATCCACAAGCGCGACGAATTCGCGGTCGCCGGCTGGGACGCCGAGGACTACCCGCAGAGCGTCAAGACCGGCCGAACCAACGACGACGTCAAGGCCGCGCGCGACGCCATCTGGATCGGGAAGGCGCCTGCCGCGAGCGCCGAGATCGACCTGGCAGGCGCGGTCGAGGCCCCGCTCCCGAAACACATCGAGCCGATGCTCGCGACCCTCGCCTCGAAGCCGTTCAGCGATCCCGATTGGCTCTACGAGATCAAGTGGGACGGCTTCCGCGTCGAGGCCGTCGTCGACAACGGCAAGGTTCGCATCTGGACGCGGAACCTCAAGGAGGCCGAGACCTACTTCCCGAGCCTCCTGAGCACGCCCTCGTGGATCGAGGCCAGGCAGGCAATCGTCGATGGGGAGGTCGTCGCGCTCGATGAGGCCGGTCGGCCGGACTTCGGGCTGCTCCAGCAACGACTCGGCGACAGGGCAGCCGGCGGGCTCGTCTACCAGGCCTTCGACCTGCTCTACCTCGACGGCCGAACCCTGCTCGGCGTGCCCCTCGAGGATCGCAAGCGTCTGCTGAAGAGCGTCCTGCGACCCCATCCGCGAGTTCGCTTTGCCGCCCACGTGGAAGGCGAGGGCAAGGCCTTCTACGAGGCCGCCCAGGCCCAGCAACTGGAAGGGATCATCGCCAAGCTGCGTCGCTCGACCTATGAGCCCGGCAGGCGTTCGACGGCCTGGTTGAAGCTCAAGGTCCGTCCGGAGCAGGAGCTCGTGGTCGGCGGCTGGACACCCGGAACGGGCAATGCCAGGGATCTTGGCGCGCTCGCCGTGGGTGTCTACGAGGACGGGCAGCTCCGATTTGCCGGCAAGGTCGGGTCTGGCTTCGACGGCCGGACCCGCCAGTCGATCAGGGAGCGGCTGGCCAGGCTCGAGATGGACGAACCGCCGTTCGATCCGCCGCCGCCGCGCGACTACCGAGGCCGCTGGGGCGGCGACCTTCGGGAGATCCACTGGGTCCGGCCCGAGCTCGTCATCCGTGCCGAGCTGGGCGGCTGGTCGCGCGACGGGATGGTGCGCCAGGCGGCCTTCAAGGGCATCGAGGAAGGGCGAGATCCGGCTACCGTCGCCCGCGAGCGAGCCGTCGTGACGGCCGAAGCCGTTCGAGCGGCCGAGGCGATGCTCGCCGCCGACGGCGCAGCGGAGGGGATGCTGGATGGCTCGCACGCCGCGGGCGCTCGCTCGGGCGCTCGCTCGGGGGATGCCGATCCTTCCGACGATTACCCTTGGGAGATATCCACAGAGGCGGGGCCAGTCACAGCTGGAGCCGCCGCACGCCCGGCGGCCAGATCCTCCCGCTCCAGCCATCACCCAAGGGATATTGCCGAAGAGGGTCCCCCCACCATGGCTACGCCGGAAGAACTCGATGCTCTCCAGCGCCTCGGCAAGGAAGGCACGTGGCGGATCGGCGGTCACGACCTCAAGCTGACCAACCTCGACAAGGTCCTGTTCGTCGGCGACTCGCCGGTCACGAAACGGGAGCTGATCCGCTACTTCGCACGCATCGCGCCGACGATGCTCCCGCACCTCCACGATCGCCCACTCAACCTGCAGCGATTCCCGAACGGCGCGAGCGCACCCGGCTTCTGGCAGAAGGACATCCCCGAGACGGCGCCGGCCTGGCTGACCCGCTGGCGAGAGGTGGGCCTCGACGGTCGGACCGACCGCGACGCGAATGACCACCTGGTCGCGGATCGCGTCGCCACCCTCGCCTGGCTCGGCAACCAGGCGAGCTTCGAGATCCACGCCTGGACCGGCAAGCTGCCGGAGCCATGGCAGCCGACCTTCGCCCTGATCGATATCGACCCCGGACCGAAAACGACCTGGGAGGAGACCCTGGTCCTCGCTCGGCTCTTCCGGACCGCCCTCGAGCACCTCGGGGTTCGAGGCTATCCGAAGACCACGGGCAAGCGTGGCATCCAGATCTGGATCCCGATCGTGCCGCACTATCGGTTCGACGAGACCAGCGCCTGGGTCGAGCGCATTTCCCGCGCCGTCGGGTCGACGGTCCCGGAGCTCGTGTCGTGGGAATGGGCCAAGGAGGCCCGCAAGGGTCGCGCCCGGCTGGACTACACCCAGAATGCCTCGATCAAGACGCTCGTCGCGCCCTATTCC
>JAXDKX010000272.1:0-3650 GCA_034666905.1 Chloroflexota bacterium
GGTACGAAACGCCTGTACCGAAGCACGACCGGGTGGGCTGGCGGACTTCTGGTCGCGGTCACCCCATCCAGAGAACGCAAGGCTGAATACCAGGTAGAGGAAGAGGATCGCCAGAAGGATCGCGACGACCACCGTCACGATCGCGTCCTTCATCGCTCGATCCTGCTTCCGCCAGCGACGCCAGTGCCGGCCAATGCCACTCCCACGGCCGTCGTTGACCTGGCTGTCAGGTCTGGAAGTCCCAGCGCGTGGCGCCGGAGGGCTCGGCTGTCGCCACGCCGAACGCGGTCCTTGGAGTGAATGCGTAGAGGTCCCACGGTGCTGGCCCGGCGCTCGGTGCGCTGAATGGCGCCGTCAGCGAGCCGTCCTTGACGGTTGCCGGCCAGCCCTGCGCACGGTAGTGCTCGGCGAGACGCTCGAGCGTTGGCTCGTCGGTCACCTTCGTGGCCGCGCCCTCGACGGTGAGGTCGAGGTCCGGCAATTTGACAGAAATCACGCAGTCGGCCCGTTCGGCAAGGTTCCGGCTCTTGCGAGTCCCCGGGCCGCTCGTGAAATAGAACTTGCCGTCGACCCACAAGGCGCCGACACCCGCGACGTGCGGCCGTCCGTCGGGCCCGACCGTCGCGAGGAAATGCGTGGTGTTCTGGCCGACTGCGGCATCGAGCTGCTCCTCCGCGCGCGACCAGGGCAGCGGCGGATTGCCGTACATGTCGAGGTTCGTCTGGTCCATGGCCTGGCTCCTTGGGTCTGCGACGAGTACCTATGAGACGTGATCGGCGGGTGAGACTCATCGGTCCCGCGCTCCGCGCGTCACGCGAGCGTGACGGCGCCCTGATCGGACCGTTCCACCCACCCGACCCGCCAATGGGGCACCCCTGCAAGGTCGAGCGCGGACTCGACGTCGCGTATCTGTTCCTGCGGAATGGCGGCCAACAGGCCCCCGCTCGTCTGGGGATCATGCGCGAGCGCGACGTGCGCCGGGGTGACGTCGCCCCCGACCTCGATGGACCCGCCGACGAACTGTCGATTATGGGCAGCTCCACCGGTTTCGACCCCGGCCGCGGCGAGCTCGAGGGCTCCTGGGAGCGCGGGCAGGGTCGCAGCGTCGAAGACGAACTTCGTTTCTGAAGCGCGAGCCATCTCGAGGCCATGACCGAGCAGGCCGAACCCGGTCACGTCGGTCGCGCCGCGAATCCGGAGTCCGACAAGCGCCTCCGACGCCGCACGGTTGAGCCGGCGCATCCCGTCGATCGCACCCGCCAGGTCCGCGGCCGCGGCCCGGCCCTGGCGAGACCCCGAGACGAGCAGGCCGGTCCCGAGCGGCTTGGTCAGGACGAGTAGATCATCCGGCTGAGCTCCACCCTTGCGCAACAACCGGTCGGGATGCGCGGCGCCAATGACGGCCAGGCCGTACTTGGGCTCGGGGTCGCGAATCGTGTGCCCGCCTGCCAACGTGCCGCCGGCCTCCCGGACCTTGGACGAGGCGCCGGCGAAGATCTCGGTCATGACATCGCGCGGCAGTTCCTCGGGAAACGCGGCGACAGACAGGGCGAAGAGCACCCGGCCTCCCATCGCAAAGACGTCCGACAGCGCGTTGGCAGCGGCGATCTCGCCGAAGGTGCGCGGATCGTCGACGAGCGGCGGGAAGAAGTCGAGCGTGCCGATGATCGCCAGCTCGTCGCTGACGCGATAGACGGCGGCATCGTCGGGCGGGTTGAGGCCCGCGATCAACTCGTCCGGGGCGGCCTCGGCCCCGAGGCCGATCAGCGCATCGGCCAGCAGGTCTGCCCCGAGTTTCGCCGCGCAGCCTCCGCAATCGGTCAGCTCCGTCAGTCGGAATTCGATCGGCTCGAGCGCGGTCATCGGCCCGATGATACGGCTACCATCCCGATGGGAGCGGTCGGGTCCCGGTGGGTCCCCTGGTCTTCAAAACCAGTGGCGCGGCGCTCGGCGCGGCGCGATGGGTTCGACTCCCATGCGCTCCCGCCACGGAGGTTCGATGTCCGCCGACCGACCCCACCCGCCGAGCGTCGAGGCCGTCCTCTCGGTTGTTCGCGAGGCTGTTGCCGAGCGCGAGCCAGGTGCGCTGGTCCTTGTCGCGCGCGAGGTTGTGGCGCTGGAGCGGGTCCGGCTGGCCGCCGGTGAGGGCGCGCGAGCCATCGAAGAGCTCGCCGGTGACGTCGCGCAGCGCCTCGACGGATTCGAGGGGATCGAAGGCGCCGGACCGGTCGCGGTCATCAACGCGACGGGGGTCATCGTCCACACGAACCTGGGCCGGGCGCCGTGGCCGGCCGCCGCGATCGCCGCGGCGTCCGCAGTGACGGGCGGCTATCTCCTCCTCGAGCTGGATCGCGGTTCAGGGCGTCGCGGCGCGCGGTTCCGGGTGCCGGAGGCGCACCTCATCGCGCTGACCGGTGCCGACGATGCCCTGGTCACGAACAACAATGCGGCGGCCGTCGCCTTGGCCGTCGGCCTCGCAGGGCGTGGCGGCGGCGTCGTCGTCTCGCGTGGCGAGCTGGTTGAGATCGGAGGCGGGGTTCGTATCCCCGACATCGTTCGTCGGGCCGGCGCTCGCCTGCTCGAGGTTGGCACCACCAACCGGACGCGCGTCGCGGACTTCGAGGGGCCGCTGGTCGAAGGTCGTGCCCGCGTGGTCCTTCGCGTGCATCCCTCGAACTTCACCATGGCCGGCTTCATCGAATCGCCGGAATCCGGCGAGCTTGCAGCGCTGGCGCACCGCCATGGCGCGATCGTCATCGACGACCTGGGTTCCGGCGCGCTGCTGCCGACCGAAACGTTCGGGCTGCATCACGAGCCGATGCCTGCGGAACGGCTGCAGGCCGGGGCGGATGTCGTGACCTTCAGCGGTGACAAGCTGGTTGGCGGACCGCAGGCCGGGCTGATCGTGGGTCGGGCCGACCTGGTCGCGAAGATCCGGCGCGATCCTCTTGCCCGGGCGATGCGGCCGGACAAGGCGACGCTGGCCGCGGTGGCCGCCACGCTCGGGCTATACCGGGCAGGCCGGGCGGTCGAATCGATCCCCGTGTGGCGGATGATGGCGGCGCCGGCCGAAGGGATTCGGGCGCGGGCCGAGTCGCTGGCGGTGGTGTTGAGCGGGCCGCCGCGGGCGGAAGTCGTCGCGGTCGAGTCGACCGTGGGTGGTGGGTCATTGCCCGGCCAGACCCTCGCGTCCTTCGGGGTCGCGCTGACCGGGCGATCGGCCGCTCGGACGCTCGCGGCGATGCGACATGGCGACCCCGCGGTCATCGGGCGGATCGCAGATGGGCGAGTCGTGCTCGACCTCAGGACGGTCGATCCCGGCGATGACGGCCGGCTCGCATCCGCCCTCGCCCGCGCACTCGCGTCGCGCGCGTGACGGTCGTCATCGGGACGGCGGGCCATATCGACCACGGAAAGACCACCCTGCTCCGTGCGCTGACCGGCATCGACGCAGACCGCCTGCCCGAAGAGCGCCGGCGCGGGATGACGATCGACGTCGGCTACGCGCACCTGGCGCTTCCCGACGGCACCGAGCTCGATTTCGTGGACGTGCCCGGTCACGACCGGCTCGTCGGCAACATGCTGGTTGGCGCCGGGGAGATCGACGCCGCGATGCTCGTGGTGGCCGCGGACGACGGGCCGCGGGCCCA
>JAXDKX010000273.1:0-2787 GCA_034666905.1 Chloroflexota bacterium
CAGAGCAGCGCCGCCGCCGAACGGCGCGGCGAGACGCTGTCCCTGCACCTGCCAGACGCTCCGATCCGGATTCGCCACGATCCGCAGCGAATCGGGCAGGTCGTGGCCAACCTCGTCGCCAACGCCGTCAAGTTCACCGAGCGAGGCGGCTCGGTCGCGGTCAACGTCGCCGGAACGCAGGACGGTGCTCGGATCGACGTCGTCGACACGGGGGTCGGGATCGATGCGGCGGAGCTGCCGCACATCTTCGAGCGCTTCTATCGAGGATCCCGGGCGAACGAGGCACGGGGCAGCGGCAGCGGCCTGGGTCTCGCGATCGTGCACTCCATCGTCGACATGCACGGCGGTCGAGTGGCGGTCGAGAGCAGCGTGGGCAGCGGCTCACGCTTCAGCGTCACGCTGCCACGCGATCCGCGCCTGGTCGCGGGGACGCCGGCGGCCGAACGAGCCGATGTCGCGTCCGCGTCCGAGGCGGACACACGAGAGGCGGTGGACACAGGAACGCCCGCTGCCAAGGTGCAGGAAACTTCACCGTCCGAGCGGCCGCAGGTGAATGTGAATCCGGCACCCTGACACGACATCCCCATCTCCCCACGGCCATCGCCGCCGTCAAGCCGCAAGGAACCCGAACACGATGCAAGAAGACCCCCGGCCCGATGCGGCCGGCGAACTGCCGCTGACCGAGCGGCCTGCCAATCCGGAGGCGGCTCCGGCCTACGCGTCGGAGCCGCAGCCCGCTCCGGAGCCGGCGAACGCCCGGCCCCTCGATGAAGACACGGCCACCACGGACGCTCCGTCAGTCGGCGTGGCCGCCCCGGCCGGCCTGGCCGCCCCGGTCGATCGATACGCCCCGGCGCCCGAGGCGCGATCGGATTGGGCGCGGGAGATGGGCAGTCCGGCCGACGCGACGCCGGAACGCTGGTACGAGCCTGCGCCGTCCACCGAACCGGTCGTGCCGGTCACGAAGGCGGATCGACCTCGCGGTCGTTCGGGGATCGGCACGGTGATCGCCGCCGCGCTCCTCTCGGCCGTGCTCGCGTCCGGCGGCACGGTCCTCGCGCTCGGTGCCGCCGGCGCCCTGGATCGTCCCGTCCCGGCCCCGGCCACCGCGGTCGGCACCAACGTCGGTGCGGCGCAGCCGATCGCCATCGACGAATCGTCGGCGACGATCGCCGTGGCTGCGAAGGTCAGCCCTGCCGTCGTGCGAATCACCGTCACCGGCGCCTCGGGAGCCGGCGACCTCGGTGTCATCCCGGCGACCGGCGTCGGCTCCGGCGTCATCTACGACAGCAACGGCTGGATCCTCACCAACCACCACGTCGTGGAGGGCGGCACGAAGTTCGACGTCGAGCTCAGCGACGGACGCGTGCTCAACGGAACCGTCTACGGCATCGATACCCTGACCGACCTGGCGATCGTCAAAGTGGACGCCACCGGGCTGCCGACCGCCGCCGTCGGTGAGTCAGACGCGCTCAAGGTCGGCCAGCTGGTCGTCGCCATCGGAAGCCCCCTTGGCACCTATTCCAACTCGGTGACGAGCGGGATCGTGTCCGCCAAGGGGCGCTCGATCACGACCGACGGGAACCAGTCACTGACCAACCTGATCCAGACGGACGCCGCGATCAATCCCGGCAACTCGGGCGGCCCGTTGCTCGACGCCGGTGGCAACGTCGTCGGGATCAACACCGCGATCGCGAGCAACAGCAACGGGATCGGGTTCGCCATCCCGATCGACATCGCGCGGCCGATCATGGGCCAGGCCGTCGCCGGCCAGAAGCTGACGCGTCCCTACCTCGGAATCCGCTTCGTCAGCATCACTCGCCAGCTCGCCGACCAGGAGAAGCTGCCGGTCCAGGTCGGGGCGCTCGTGGGCGGTCGTGACGCCAACGGCAACGCGACCACGGGCGTCGAGGCGGGAACGCCGGCGGCCGATGCCGGGATCAAGGATGGCGACATCATCGTCAGCGTCAACGGCAAGCCGATCGACGACTTCCATCCGCTCGACGCGACCCTCGCCCAGTTCTCGCCTGGCGACAAGGTCAGCCTCGACGTTCTGCGTGCCGGTCAGCACATCACCCTGCAGGTCACGCTCGGGACGCGCCCGTCAGGGTTGTAGGCCTCGGCCAGCGAGAGTGGCCCACACTTGTTGCCCCCGGCGCAAATCTGGCCAGCGTCGTTGCTCCAGGTGCAAACAACGTCGCCTGCAGCTCCCTGAGCGCGATCCGCGGCCAGGTTCTTGCGTCTGCAGCAACATTGGGACCCCCGGGTGCGATTCCTTGCCACCCGAGCAACGATCTGACGGAATCCGCCGTTCCGCACCTAGCTGCGTGACGATCGTTGCCCCCGGTGCAAAGGCGACGGCGCCCCACAAGCCTGCGGCCCCAGGCCGCCGAGCCCGCGGCGCCTGGACCGTCACGCCTCGGCGTCGCCCCACAGGCTCCAGCGGGCCTCGGTGGTCGGGGCCAGGAGGGTCCCGTCCGGGGATCCATCGGGCTCGGGTGACGCGCCCGCTGTCCCGCTGACCGGGCGCCCGTCGCGGCCGACCTCTGCGCGGACCTCGACGAACTCGAGCAAGCGAACGGTCGTTCGATCCTTGCCCGGCTCGAGCGGCCACGCCGTCGCGGGTGTCAATGGTGGCGGCGAGGTCGTGCCGGGAGGATCCAGCGATTCCCAGCAGGCCCGGATCTCATCGCCGCGGAGCGGTTGCCGCTGCCGGTCGAGCGCACAGTATCCGAGCTGTGCGGCCACGGATCGACGGAAGTTCCGACAGGATCCACAAGCGGTGCT
>JAXDKX010000274.1:0-4801 GCA_034666905.1 Chloroflexota bacterium
GCTGCCCCCCACGATTCCGACAACCGGACCGGCCGGGCTCTCCGCGGATCCGGTCATGTCGCCTCCTCTTCCTCGGTCGCGTCGTCCCAGCGGAGGCCGGCGAGCGCGGCGCGCGCCCGTTGCAGGGCGTCGTCCACGCTCTCCCCGAGCGCGGTGAGGTGTCCCATCTTGCGACGCTCGAAGACGCGGCGCTTGTCGTAGACGTGGAGATGGACCGCTGGATCGGCCAGGGCGGTCGCCGCCCCGAGGAGTCGTGCCGACCGCGGCGAATCCGTGCCCAGCAGGTTGATCATGGCCGTCGCGCTCAGCGCTGCCGGGGACCCGAGGGGAAGGCCGCAAATCGCCCGGATATGTTGCTCGAACTGCGACGTCGCGGCCCCCTCGATCGTCCAGTGCCCACTGTTGTGAACGCGCGGGGCCAGCTCGTTGACGAGGATCGACCCATCCGTCAGCACGAAGAGCTCCGCCGTGAGCGTGCCGACCAGGTCCATGGCGATCGCCAGCCGCTCCCCGATGGCAGCGGCACGCGCGGCGACATCGGTGCTCACGGGCGCCGGCGCCACCGACTCCACGAGGATCCCGGCGTCGTGGACGTTCCGGGCAATCGGGAAGCTCGCGATGTGGCCCTGGACGTCGCGCGCGAGCACGATCGACAGCTCGGCCTCGAAGGCCACCTCGCGCTCCGCGAGCAGCGGCTCGCCGGCCGGGCGTACCAGCCTGGTCCAGGCATCGTCGAGCTCCTCAGCTCGCGTGATCCGGAGCTGCCCTCGGCCGTCATAGCCACCGATCGGCAGCTTGAGCCGGAGTGGCAGCCCGAGCTCCGCGGCGGCACGCCGGGCTTCCGAGGATGATCGAATCTCGCGCCAGGGCGCCACACCGACACCCGCCGATTCGATGAAGCGACGCTCGGCCGGGCGATCCTGCGTCACGGTGAGCGGTCGATGCCCGGGCCGGACCGGGAGCCGGGCCTCGAGCGTCTCGACGACCCGCGCGGCCACATGCTCGAGCTCGTAGGTCACGACGTCGCTGCGGTCGGCCAGGCGGAGGGCTGCGCCGATGTCGTCATACCCGCCGACGACCAGGCGATCCGCCACCGATGCCACCGGGCAGTCCGGATCCGGATCGAGGACGGCGACCCGATAGCCCATCTCGCGCGCTGCGAGCGCAAGCATCCGCCCAAGCTGGCCACCACCCAGGATTCCGATGACCGCGGGCGGCAGGATCGGCGTCGCAGCATCCACGTCCCGAGTGTAGGCGGCGCGGCCGACCGCTACGCTCTCGCTCGTGTGGAGCGCGAGGAGGCCGGTGCGTCACGTGGTCCTGGTCGGGCTGATGGGAGCCGGCAAGACGACCGTCGGGCGGCGCCTCGCCGAGCGCCTGGGCTGGCCCTGGCACGACTCCGACGTCGAGATCGAGGCATCGACAGGCCTGACCGTCCGCCAGCTACGCGATCGCGATGGCATGGAGGCAATGCACGACCTGGAGGCGGCGCAGCTGCTCCGAGCGCTCCGGGATCCCGGTCCCAGCATCGTGAGCGCCGCCGCCAGCGTCATCGAACGGGACGCCTGCCGACGCGCCCTCGCGGCGCCAGATCTCGCGGTCATCTGGTTGCGCGCCAGCCCCTCGGTGCTGGCGGGGCGATTTGCGTCGGCCGATCACCGGCCGGCGTACGGGCCGTCGCCGATCGACTTCCTCGAGCAACAGGCCGCGATCCGCGAGCCGCTCTTCGCGGCGCTCGATCCGATCGCCATCGACGTGGACGCGATCGATCTGGACGAGGTGGTCGCGCGCGCCATGGCGGCGCTCGGTAGCATCGGCGAATGACCGCCAGGACGCCGCTCATCCTCGACGTCGATACCGGGATCGACGACAGCCTGGCTCTCCTCTACGCGGCCGGATCGCCGGACGCAGAGCTGGTCGCCGTCACGTGCGTCTCGGGCAACACCGATGCCCGGCAGGTCGCCATCAACAGCCGCGCTGTCCTCGAACTCGCCGGTCGAACCGATGTGGAGGTCGCGCTCGGTCGGGAAGTTCCGCTGGTTCGGCCAATCGAGACCACGCCGGAGACCCATGGTCCCCAGGGGCTGGGTCACGCGGAGCTGCCGCCGCCAAGTCGTCCGCTGTCCGAACGACACGCCGTGGACCTGATCGTCGACGAGGCACGTCGCCGGCCGGGCGAGATCGTGCTCGTGACGCTTGGGCCGTTGACCAACCTTGCCGTGGCGCTCGAGCGTGAGCCGGCTCTGCCGCGCCTGCTTCGCGGCTACACGATGATGGGCGGGGCGTACGGCGTTTCGGGCAATACGACCCCGACCACGGAATGGAACATCCACTGCGATCCCGAGGCAGCCAGGATCGTCTTCCGCGCGTGGGCGGGCGCGCTGGCCGCCGACGCATCCATTCCACGGCCCCTGGCGCTCGGCCTCGATGTGACCGAGCAGGCGAAGATCGTGCCGGATGACGTCGTCCGGCTGGCTCGACGGGCCGGCAGCACCCCCGACGATTCGATCGCGCTCGCCCGGGGCGAAGACCCGATGCTGGCGACCCGTTCCGTGGCGAGCAATCCGGTGGTCCGGTACGTGGCCGACGCCCTGCGCTTCTACATGGAGTTCCACGCGCACTACGACGGGTTCTACGGCGCCTTCATCCACGATGCGCTGGCGGTCGCCGCGGCGCTCGACCCACGCCTGGTCACGACCGAGCCCCTCTTCGTCGACGTCGAGACGGCCGGCGAGCTCACCAGCGGCATGACCGTCGCGGATCGCCGGCACCTGACCGGCAAGGCGCCCAACCTCGACGTGGCGCTGAAGGCCGATGTCCCGACCTTCCTGGATCGGCTGATCGAACGGATCGGAGGGCTGGCGGCGGACCACCCGGACGTGTCACGCTAGGCGCGGAGAGGGAGGGCCGGCTCAACCCGGTCTGATGCGACAGGAGGCAGCAGATGAGTTGGGGCCGTTTCGATACCCGAACGATCGTGTTGATCCCGATCGCGATCGCGATCAACATCGTGCTCGGCCAGACCGTGGGCACGGCCCTCAAGATCCCGATCTATCTCGATTCCATCGGAACGATCCTCGTTGGCGTCCTGGCCGGCCCGATCCCTGGCCTGGTGACCGGGTTGCTTGCCAACCTGATCTGGACCTACGTGCTGCCGGCGCCGTTCCACTCCGATTACGCGGCGCCCTTCGCCGTCGTCGCCGCCGAGATCGGCTTCGTGTCGGGCGTGTTCGGGCAGCTCGGCTGGTTCAGGAGCCGCCCCAACACCGATGCCGGACGCCTTGTCGTCGGTGCGGTCGTCGTCGGGCTCGTGCTCCTTGCGATCGGGTACTACGGGTTCCTGCCGTTCTACACGAACGGCACCTTCACCTTCTTCGGCGACACCTCGGCGGCGGGCCCCTTCTTCACGATCGTCGGCTACCTCATCGGGATCGGCATCATCGGCGCGATCGTCGGCCTCGTGGCCCTGCTCGTCCTCCGGCGCGACCTCGGGGTGGCGTACGTGGCAATCGGTGGCCTCGTCTGCGGCATCCTGTCGGCGATCATCTCGGCGCCCATCTCGGCCGTCGTGTTCGGTGGGGTCACCGGATCGGGCACGGACTTCCTCGTGGCCGCCTTCCAGCAGGCAGGCTCCGATCTGCAGACCGCCGTGCTGCAGCAGGGTCTGCTGTCCGATCCGATCGACAAGACGATCGAGTTCTTCATCTCCTTCGTGATCCTGCAGACGCTGTCGCGCCGGTTCGTCGCACGCTTCCCGCAGGGCGAGAAGGCAGTCGGCCTGGAGCAGGCGTAGCGCCGTCTCCGTCGGCGGGGGCGATCCTGGCCGACGACCTCGACCCGGCAGACGTCGAACGGATTCGGCGCCTGGTCCCGCCGACGCCGACCTCCTATCACCGGCTCAACCCGCTCACCCGGGCGGTCATCGCGACGGTGGGCTCGATCGGGGCGTTTGCTGCGGGAGGCTACTTCGGACCGATTGCCATCGACATCGTCATGGTGCTGCTGGCTCTGCGGGCAGGTGTGCTCGGCCAGCTCGTCCGCGTCTCACTCGTCCTGACCCTGCCGATCGCGATCTCCGTGGTCCTGGTCAGCGTCTTCACGCGGGCGGGCGCGACCGTGCTGTTCACCATCGGGCCATTCGACGCGACCGCCGAAGGCGTCGACTTCGCGGCCCAGACCCTCGTCCGGCTGTTCGCGATCTCCCTGTCGATCGGGCTCTTCGTCATGACGACCGATCCCAGAGCGTTCGTCTTCGACCTCGAGCGGCGGGGCGTGTCGCCGCGCGTGGCCTTCGTGGCCGTTGCCACGATCGAGGCGGTGCCGGCCCTCGTTGAGCGTGCCGGCATCATCGGGGAGAGCCAGCGAGCCCGCGGACTCGACACCCAGGGAAGCCTCCGGGCCCGTCTGCGGGGCATCCTTCCGCTGGTCGGTCCGGTGATCATCGGCGCCCTGACCGATGTCGAGGAGCGCAGCCTCGCCCTCGAATCCCGGGCGTTCAGCCGGCCGGGCCGACGGCACCTGCTGTGGGCCATGCCCGACTCGACGTGGGAGCGTTGGGTGCGCTGGGCACTGGTCGCGCTGCTGGGCGCGATCGCCGTGGCCCGCCTCACCGGCCGGATCTGATCGCCGATGCTCGAGCTGCGAGGCGTCGGCTATCGGTACGCGGGTTACGCCAGGCCAGTCCTCCATGACATCGACCTGACGCTGCCCGATGGGGAGATCGTCGGCGTCATCGGGGCCAATGAATCGGGCAAGTCGACGCTTTGTCTGGTGGCATCGGGGCTGGCGCCGGGCTCGATCC
>JAXDKX010000275.1:0-4182 GCA_034666905.1 Chloroflexota bacterium
TCTTCGGCGAGGCGAGCATCGGGCAGCACGTATTGACCGGCGATCCGATGAAGATCTCGTCGGCGATGGAGCAGAACGCCCCGCCGCTCGAAGTCCTCATCGCCGGATCAACGTACGAACTGGTCCGCGAGATGGTCGACGTCGAACCAGTCGAGCCGATTGTCCCCAGGGGGATGAGCGATGGAATCTCGGCCTATCGCCTGATCGCGGTCGAGGCGCGCCCGGAGGCCGGCCATGCCGCCGCCGACACCGCGGCCGCCGGCCTCAGGCTTTGCCCGGCATGCGGGGAGGAGAATCCGGAGCCGTTCAGGCATTGCGGGATGTGCGGAGCCGTGCTCGCATCGATTGGTCCGGGTCGCGACACTCGCAAGACCGTCACCCTGGTCTTCGCCGACCCAAGGCCAGCGGCGCTCGACGGCGGGACACCGAGCCCCGAGGCGTTGCGCGATGTGATGACCCGCTACTTCGACGCGATGAAGGTCCGTCTCGAGCAGCACGGCGGCACCGTCGAGAAGTTCATCGGCGACGCGGTCATGGCGGTCTTCGGCCTGCCGATTCGTCACGAGGACGACGCCGTGCGCGCCGTTCGCGCGGCGGCGGCGATGCAGGGGGCCATTCCGGCCCTCAATGATCAGTTCAGGGAAGCATGGGGCATCGAGCTCGGCAACCATATCGGGGTCAACACCGGCGAGGTGATCGCGGGCGACGCCAGCCTGGGCCAGCGGTTGGTGACGGGCGATGCGGTCAACACCGCGGCGCGCCTGGAGCAGGCGGCGGGTCCGCAGGAGACGATCCTCGGGGACCTGACCTATCGCCTCGCCCGCGATCAAGTCGAGGTCGAGCCAATTCCGCCGCTGTCGTTGAAGGGCAAGGCCGAACCCGTCCTCGCCTACCGGCTGGTCAGTGTCCGCGGGCCGCAGGGCGAACGAGCCGCGTTGACGACCCCGTTCGTTGGGCGAGAGCTGGAGATGGGTCGCCTGGAGGCCGCGCTGCTCGAGGTCGAGGCGACGCGCTCCTGTCAGCTCCTGACCGTGATCGGCGATGCGGGCGTCGGGAAGTCTCGGCTGATCCGCGAGTTCGCCAGCCGGGCCTCGGCACGCGAGCGAGCACAGGTCCTCCGCGGCCGGTGTCTCCCGTACGGGGATGGCGTCACCTTCTGGCCGATCGCCGAGATCGTTCGGAGCGCGGCAGGGATCAGCGACGAGGATCCCGCCGAGCTCGCGATGTCGAAGATCACGGAGATCGCCCGAAGCGCGGCAGGCCGGACGGACGATCCGGCCGGCATCGCGGACCGGGTTGGGGCCGCAATCGGCCTCTCGACAACCCAGTACCCGGGGCCGGAGCTGTTCTGGGGCATCCGGAAGCTGCTCGAAGCCATCGCCAGTCGGCGGCCCCTGGTGGCGATCGTCGACGACATCCATGTCGCGGCACCCACCTTCCTCGAGCTGCTCGACCACCTGATCGATGCCGTTCACGGCGCACCGATCCTCGTGCTCGCATCGGCACGCCACGAGCTGCTCGAGGCGCGCACGGAGTGGGCGGAAAGCCATGACAGCGAGCAGATCGTGCTCGAGCCGCTCTCGGCCGGTGACAGCGACGCGATCCTCGATCAGCTGCTCGGCGGGCTGGACGCCTCGGTTCGGCGGAGGATCATCGCGGCGGCGGAAGGCAACCCGCTGTACGTCGAGCAGATCACGTCGATGCTCGTCGAAACCGGAGCCGTGCGCCGCGAAGGCGACGAATGGGTCGCGACGACCTCGTCGGAAGACATCGACATCCCGCCGACGGTGCAGGCCCTCGTGGCCGCCCGGCTCGATAGCCTGCGCCAGGAAGAGCGCAGGGTCATCGATCCAGCTTCAGTCATCGGGCTCGGCTTCGCCGTCGAGGCGGTGGTCCACCTGGTCCCGCAGGAAGCAGCTCCCGAGGTGCCGGTCCAGCTGGAGTCGCTCACGGCGAAACAGTTCGTCCGGCCAACCGCCGACGGCGAGGATTTCTACCGATTCGGCCATTCGGTGATCAAGGACGCGGCGTATCGGAGCCTGCTCAAGCGTACCCGCGCCGAGCTCCACGAACGATTCGTCGCCTGGGCCGAGCCAGTCAACCGGGAGCGTGGCCGCGAGCTCGAGTTCGAGGAGATCCTCGGCTATCACCTCGAGCAGGCGTATCGCTACCTCGGGGAGCTTGGCCCGATCGACGAGACAGCCCGCGAGCTGGGACGCCGCGCGTCGGAGAAGCTGGCGTCGGCGGGGAGACGCGCATTCCTGCACGGCGATGCTCCCGCGGCGGCCAACCTCTTGCGGCGAGGTCGAGATCTGCTCCCCGAGGGCGTGCCGGAACGAATCGCGCTCGGGAACGAGCTGGCGGAAGCGGTCATCGAACTCGGCGAGTTCGGTGAGGCGACCCTGGTCCTGTACACGACGATGGAAGCCGCCATGGCGATCGGCAGCGACCACCTCGAGGCTCGCGCCGACCTGGTCCGTTTGCAACTCGCGTTCTACACGACCGGGTCGGCGGGCGAGGCGGCGACCGCCATTGCTCGAGTAGAGAAGGCGATCAGCACGCTGCGACTCGTCGACGATCGCGCGGGCCTCGCCCGGGCCTGGCGACTGCTGGCAGCCATTCGCGCGACGGCCGGCCACTACGACAATGCTGCAGCGGCGATGGAGGAGAGCATCGCGAGTGCCTCGAGTGTCGGAGACCTGCGATTGGCCGCCAGGGGCGCGGTCGGCTATGCCTTCACGATCCTGCACAACGCCACGCCAGTCGCCGAGGCGCTCGCGAGATGCGAAGCATTGATTCCACAAGTCCAGGCCGATCGGAAGGCAGAGGCCGACATCCTCGGGGTGCTCGCACAGCTTCATGCGATGGAGGGCCGTTTCGACAAGGCCCGCGAGCTGTATCGGCGGGGCCGTGAGCTTGTCGCCGACCTCGGCCCCAGTGTCACCAGCGCGTCCGCATCGCTCGAGCTGTCACGGGTCGAGATGCTTGCCGGGGACCCGTCGGCCGCCGAGCGAGAGCTGCGGCGGGATTACGACACGCTGACGGCGATGGGCGAGACCTACTACAGATCGAGCGTTGCGGCGTTCCTGGCGCAGGCGCTGTGGGCCCTCGATCGTCGAGCCGAGGCCGATGGCTACGCTCGGATTGCCGAAGAACTGGCTGACGCCGACGACGTGTTGAGCCAGGTCACCTGGCGGACCGTGCGCGCAAAGCTCCTCGCCGTCGCGGGTAACGGCGATGAAGGGCAGGCACTGGCACACGAAGCCGTGACCATCGCCGCCAGGACCGCCGACATCGAGCAGCATGCCGACGCCTTGCTCGATCTCGCCGAAGTCGTCCGTCTGCGAGGCGGCGATACCTCAGCGCAGGAGCCGTACCTTCGAGAAGCCCTCGCCCTCTACCTTCGTAAAGGCGACGTCGTCCAGGCCGCTACGGTCCAAGCCCAACTCGGTCTGTTGCTCAGAACTTGAAGCCGCCGTTGTGCAATGTCCAGATCGTGACTGCCTTGCCGCCGCTGCTGACCACGAGGCATGGGATCGGGGAGTTTGCGGTCGGAACGCCGGCCGTCGTCAGCACGCACGTCTTGTTGATCAGTTCGCTCTGGATCACATTTGAGGTATCGACCCACGTGTGATAGCCAACGGGCTTGCTGCCCTTGAGATTGTTCGGGCCCTGATAGAACAGGATCGTGATCGAGAACGGCGTCCCGGCTGACAGGCCGTTGGCAACGCTCACCTGGGACCAGGCGGAAGTCAAGGAGCGGCAATCGAAGGTGGTGCCTGGCGGAGGCGGCGGACAGTCGGGGAACGTTTCCGTCACGCCCCCCTCGTCGGCCACAGTTGCCGGGATGTTGATGCCGTTAACGAGCACCGATGTCGCCTGCCGGTTCGACCTGTCGATGACCTGGCCGTTTTGGACGTTCTTCGTATTGTCGTCGAGGTACACGAACCGGCCATGGAAGTTGACCGCATCGCCGTTGAGCGCGGCGCCGTCGAACCAGTTGATGAAGTCACCGTGGCTCGTTCCCCCGTCGCTCAGGGTCGAACCATTCAGGGCCCAGCGCCCCGTGATGCAGGCGGCCGGGCCGTGGAAGTCGACGAAGGGATGGTCTCCGAGATACCCCTCGCCGCCAACGTTGCAACCGGTTGGGGCGCCAATCGTGCCGGATGGCACCGTCAGGAT
>JAXDKX010000276.1:0-4133 GCA_034666905.1 Chloroflexota bacterium
CCTGAAACCAGGCGAGGTGTAGCCTTCACGGGAGGCATCCAATGACGACCGATACCACTGCCGGGAGGCAGATCGCGGGTCCGGCGGGCGACCTGCACGTCGATGACGGAGGAGCCGGCGGCCTGCCGGTCGTATTCGTCCACTCGTTCGGCGGCAGCACGCGGCAGTGGGCCGCGCAGCTCGAGCACCTCCGCAGGGCTCGCCGGGCGATCGCGTTCGACCTGCGCGGCCATGGCCAGTCCGCCGCGCCGCGGGACGGCGACTACTCCGTCGAGTCGATGGCGGCCGACGTAGGCGCCGTCGTGAACGCGCTCGACATCACAAAGGTCGTGCTGGTCGGTCACGGCCTCGGCGCGAAAGCTGCCCTCGAATTCGCCGGGTCAGACCCGGATCGCGTCGCCGGCCTTCTCCTCGTCGCTGCGCCGGCCCCGATCCCCGCCGAGCAGGCCGAGCCGATGATGGCCGCGATGCAATCGGACTACGAGAAGACCACCGCGTCGATCAATGCGCGCTTGATGCAGGGTGCCAAACCCGAGGTCCAGGCCGTGGTGGCGAGGGACTTCGAGCGAATCCCGCAGGACGCCGGCCTGCGGGTCATGCGGTCGTCGCTGGAGCACGATCCGCTCCCGGCCCTGGCGCGGTATCCCGGCCCGAAAGCAGCAGTCACCACCCCCGAAGCCGATACGCCGAACGATGTCCACAACCTGGTTCCGGACATGCCGCACACCGAGGTCGCCGGCACGAGCCATTGGATCCCGATGGACAAGCCCGACGAGTTCAACCGGATCCTGGACCGGTTCCTTGGGCAGATCGGAGCGGGGTCATGAGGTTCGCTCTCGGTCGCCTCGCGCAGCGGCCTAGGCTTGCAGCCCTGGCCATGCTCGCCGTCTCGCTTCTGCTCGCGGCATGCAACAGTCCCGGCGGCAGCTCAGGCTACTGAATCACGCGCGTCCGCGGTCCCGCATCGGCCGCATCGTCATGGCGTGGTTGGGCCGGAGCAGGAACGGCGGCAGGTAGGCCGGCAGGTTCGAGAACGGCAGCACGTCCGGATGGAGGTCGATGCCGAGGGCCTCACGCATGAACCGCCGACGCGCCTGGATCCGCGCCCAGGCCGCTGGATAGGCGAGCTCGAAGGCGGTGCGCAGGGCCTCGTCGGCCAGGGCCACGCCGTCTTCGATATTCGTCGTGAAATAGTCCGTGCCGGTCGCCGGGATGATGTCCACCTGGAAGACCATCCCGGACCGAAGCTCGATGGTGGACCCTCGCGAGATCGGGGAGTTGACCCACTCGTCGAGCGACAGCTGGTGACCGGGGTTCAGGAAGATCCCGAAGAAAGGATCCGCGAGCCGCCGATCGACGATCTCGTGGAGCGCGCCGCCGGTCTGGCCGATCCGCAACGCGCCGTACCACTCGGCCACGGCCTCGAAGTACGGGCCGACCAACCGGTCAACGTAGGCGCCGATGCCCGCCGGCAGCTCAGCGGAGTCCTCGACCACGAACCCGGCTCGGCAGTTGAGCGCGCCCCAGACGCCGAAGGCGACCGTGAATCGGTCGCCGCGCTCGATCCGGCGATCCGTCGGGCTGAGCAACCCAAGAGTCGCCCGCGGCCCGCTCGACAGCATCAGGTGGCAGGAGAGCGGCATGCCCTTCCACCCGAGCAAGGCGACCGCCTCCTGCTCGGTCATGCCCGGCCGGAGGCCGAACAGCAGGCTCCGGATGCCCTCCGACGTCTGGCAGGCGGCGTACTCGAATGCCGCGAGTTGCTCGACCTCGTTGATCACGCGGAGCCCGGCGGCCGAATCGATCAGGAGGTCGACGGCGTTTTCGACGATCCCGCCAGCGCCCACACGGCGCCGCAGCTCGTCCACGACATACGCCGGCACGTCCATGCGATCGCGGCTGCCATAGGTTTTCCAGCCAAGGACCCCGACCCGGCTGCCCGGGCCGATTCCCTCGGCGGCCATGATCTCGCCCAAGGGCAGCGATCGGTCGCGTGGTTGGCTGGGCAGGCTGAAGTCCTGGAACCGCTGCCGCCGCATTGGCAATGGCGCGCTTCCGGCCATGCCGTAGCACTCGTTGCCAACGAGGATGGCCGGCTGATCGTCCGGGCCGAGGACGAGCATGGCTTCCTCGAACCTGGGATCGAAGCCGGTCAGCCAGGCGAGGTTCGCGCTGTGCTCCCGGTCGGCGTAGATGACCAGGCGGTCGTAGCCGCGGGCCTCGCTCCGCTCGCGGAGGCGGGAAACCCGGCCCGCATAGACGGCCGCGGGAATCACGGGCATGGCGTCGGGGAGACCGAATTCCGGCAGGCTGAGCCGGGTCAGTCGAGCCTTGGGCATGTTCGCGGTCGCTCCTTCGGTCACTGGCTTGGCGGAATCCACGACTGTGCCGCGCTGGCGCCGCGCTGGATCATGTCGAACCCGTTCGCCTTGACATCGAGCCACGGCCCGGTTTCGCCGTCCGGCCACTTGACCCGGACCTGCGCGGCCTGGGCCGCCCCGAGCCCGAAATGGATCCAGCCGAGCTGGCCCCCGTCGTGACCGCCACCGATCGTGACTTCGCGCTGCATCACGGTGGCGCCGACTCGGACCTCCACCCAGGCGCCGATCGCATCCTGATTCGGGCCGGCCTGGGAGAGCTGCAAGGCCAGCCATCCGCCCATCTGGCTCGGGGCGGCTGCGTCGCCCTGCCCGACGTTCCGCCAGAGCCTGACCGGACTCCCGTAGTCCAGCTCCACGAGGTCGAGCAGGCCATCGAGGTTGAAGTCGACCAGGGCACCCCCGCGACCTCGGCCGAAATCGACGATCCCGGCCCCCATCGCTCCCTCCACGAAGGTCCCATCGGCCTGGCCGATCAGGAGATTGCTGGGGTCCTTCTGGGCGTACTCCGGGATATCGGTGACGTTGCCCTTGGCGATGAACAGGTCGATGAAGCCATCGTTGTTCACGTCCTGGAATTCCGCGTGCCAGGCGGTCGAAGGCAGCGTGTCGCCGCCCGTGAACGGTTCCGCGGCGTTCGCCCCGCGTTTGAGCCCGATGTCGCGGTAGGTCGGCTGCGTCGGCCCGTCGGCCAGGGTCTGGAGCTTGTTCTCGCCCTGGTTGGTCAGGAAGACCTCCGGGTACCCATCTCCCGTGATGTCGTAGCTGGCGATCCCCATCCCCCAGATCTGGGTTCGCGCCCACCCGTCCGCGGCCGTGTACAGGCGCGGAGCCTGACCGGCTCCCATCCGCCAGAGCTGTTCCTCGCCGTTCAGGTTGTCGTAGTAATGGCGATCGTTGCTGATCCGCAGGTCGCGCCGGCCGGACCGGTCCCAATCGCTGAAGAGCATGGACAACGAGCAGTACCCGGGCGCCAGCGGTAGCGGCGAGGCGTAGCCGGATCCGGACGATGCCGGTCGAACCAGGGCGTTCCCATCGCACTCGAGCGTGGGCGTCCCGGACGGGTCAAGTTGGCGGTACCGGCCAAGGGCGAGCGTGGGGAGCTGGTTCGTCCCTTCCCACGTGGCACTGAAGGCGGTCGTGAACGCCAGCCCGCCCTGGAACGACCAGGATTCGTTGGCCCGTTCGAACCGGCAGTTGCCCAGGCCGCGGAGGAGGACGCTCTCGCCGAGGCGCAGCACCGCCAGGTCCACCTGCCCATCGCCGTCGATGTCGATCGGGTAGGCGCCCACGACCCCCGTCAGGTCGGTCGCCGGATCGGGCAGGGGCGTGAAGCGCAGGGCTCCGCCGATCTGGCTGTCGTTCCGATAGAGCGCGGCGGGCTGGCTCCCTCCGGCGAGGTACAGGTCCTGCCTGCCGTCGCCGTTGCAGTCGAATGCGGCGACCCCGCCGCCGACGGCGTAGGGGAATGGGCCGTCATACGCGTGGTCGATCCCGGCCGCAACGGCCTCTTCGATGAAATGCGGTGGACCGAGCGCGGTCGTTGGCGTGACGCCACCGAGTCGAGAGAGCGCGAGACCTGCGACGGCGACGCTCAGCAAGGCGACGATCGCGACGGCGATGACGACCCGGATGGGCCGGCGGGTCATGGAATCACCCGGGGGCCGGTCTCGTGTCCCGATTCGACCTGCGCCTCACAGCCCCTCCTTCGTGCACGATCGTACCCCGCGCGAAGCCCGGGGCCGCTCCTCGGCG
>JAXDKX010000277.1:0-3355 GCA_034666905.1 Chloroflexota bacterium
TGGGTTGATAGCCGGGTCATGGAGCGCGAGCGGATCGTCCTCGGCGGCGGATCGCGCTCGTGGAAGGTCATCACGGCCCCGGCGATCCTGCGCGCCCTGCCCCGGGCGGAGGTCGTCGAAGGACTCGCCACCGACCCGCGGGCGTCCTGAGGCCGACTCCCGTATCGTTCCGCCCCGTGACCGCCGCCGTCCCGGACCCCAACGCCGACCCGACGCCTCCCCGGCCGCCGCGCGCCACGGGCCCGATCCAGTACCGCGGGGAGGAGCTGCAACCGGCTCGCGGTCCGGGCCTGGGCTGCTTCCGGTTCCAGCTCGTCGTCCTGGCCGTCTTCGTGATCCTCGCGCCGCTCAGCGTGGTCTGGGGCTGGGACCCGCGGCTCAGCGCGGGATTGTTGTTCGTGGTGATCGGCCTGCTGTTGGTGACCGGCCAGACGATCATCTTCCTGCTGCGGCTGGTCGCCGCCGATCGCCGGGGCCGCCGTCGCCCGCTGGCCAGCGAGACCCGGACCGTTGGCGAGCTCGAGGACATCCACGAGTCGGCGGCAGGCCCGGCCGAGCCCGAAGACCCCGTGCAACAATAGGCACGGGTCGCCCTGTGGCGCCCGTCGTGCAGGGAGGACCGCAGAACCGTGCCCGTTCTCGCGACGTATTTCAGTGTTCGCCGCGGCCGCGACCCGTTCTTCAAGTTCTTCATGCGCACGATCTTCCCGAAGCAGGTGAAGGAGTACGAAGAGCGCTTCGGCATCCGCTTCATCGGCTGGTTCAACGTCGCCCACGGCTGGGACTTCGACAACGTCATCCTGTTGGACCTCCCCGACTACGCCACACTCGACCGGCTGGAGGCTGACGAGGGCACACGTGCCCTCGGCCACCGCGCCGGCGAATGGATCTTCGAACGGCACCACTCGATGTTCCTGCGCGAGCGAATGGGCCCCGATCTCGAGTACCACTCGTAGACTTCCCGACAGCACGGAGGCGACCAACATGGACAGCCACAACGACCTGCTCGGGGAGCTCGCGTCGGATGCCGCTCTCGAACGGGCGGACTTCATCCGGCAATCCGCCGAGCAGCTCCACCGCTTTCTCGATCATCACCGCGACCGGATCTCGACCCTCGGCGGTCTCACCCTGATCGACGAGGAGCCCGACTACCTGTCGATCGCGCCGGATCTCACCTTCCGAAGTCGAAGCCGCTACCTGGACGAGGCCACCGGCCAGTGGGTCAGCGATACCGAGGTGATCGAGTCGGCCTCGGAGCTCGTCGAGCTGTACAACCCGGCCGACATCTACGCCGCGTTCAGCGAAGCGGCGCGCGAGGCAGCCGGCCTTCCGCCCGAGCCGACAGCCGAGGATGAGCTGCTCGAGAGCGCCGGGATCTCGCCCGAGGAGACGATCACGCTCGGCGAGGACCCCTACGCTGCAGCCGCCGACTCCTGGGCTGCGGGCCAGCCGATCTCGCTGACCGAGGACGACGACGAGTCGGCCGCGCGCCGGCTCTACGACCTCGCCCTCGAGTACCAGGAACGCAGCCAGCGCGACGAAGCGCGCTTGCTGGAAGACTTCGAGTCGGCGGCGGCAGGACTGATCTCCGTCATCGGCGACCTGATCATCGTGGACGACGATGACGAACGGCTGACCCTCACCGCCGGCGGGACGTTCCGCGCCGAGGTCATCCCGGAGGACTCGGAGGAGACCTGGCGCACGCTCAACGGCGCAGAGGAGCTGGTCGAGTTCTACGATCCCACCGACGTCTTCGGCGACCTGGCCGACGCGCTCGCCGAGGCCTTTCCCGCAGCAGCGCCCGATCTCGATCGAGCGGCACCCGCTGCGGCCGGCGAGGAATCCGCGACCGGCGTCGATGCACCCGCCGCCGAGGCCGACGCCGAGGACGAGCCCAGCGCGTGACGATGCGGCTGGGGGCAGCCGAGCTGGTCGACAGCCGCGAGATTCTGCCCGGCCAGTGGCTGCAGGCCTACCATGCCCCGGACCTGGCGATCGGTTCGCGGGCCGGCCAGTTCGTTCATGTGCGGACCGGGGATTTCTCCGGCATGGTCCTGCGGCGGCCGTTCTCGCTCAACACGGCGGATCCGGCGACGGGGATCGTCACGATCCACTTCCGGGTCATCGGGCGTGGCACGGACTGGTTCACCCGGCTGCGGCCCGGCGACGAGATCGACCTCCTCGGGCCGCTCGGACGCCCGTTCGAGGTCGATTCGAGAAGCCGGCATCTCCTGCTCGTGGCCGGTGGGCTCGGCATGGCCGGGGTCCGGATGCTGGCGGACGAGGCGATCCGGGCGGGTCGCCAGGTGACGCTCCTGTTCGGGGCCGCGTCGGCGCGCGAGGTCTACCCGTCGAGCCTCCTGCCCGACGAGGTCGAATACGTCGTGGCAACCGATGATGGCTCGCTCGGCCACCATGGCTACGTCACCGACCTGGTGCCGGCATACGAAGGCTGGGCGGACCAGGCGTTCGCCTGCGGGCCTGCGCCGATGCTCGCCGTCCTCGCGCGACTGTCGAGCGGGCGGCGGGAGCGGCTCGGCGTTGCCAAATTGGGGCGCAAGCGTGGCGGCGGCAGGTCGGATCCGGTCGGTTCGCCCGCTGCTCGCCGCAAGGCCTTCCTGCAGGTGTCGATGGAACAGAACATGGGTTGCGCGGTAGGGGCCTGCCTCGGCTGCGTAGTGATGAGCACGTCCGGGACGCCGCAGCGCGTCTGCCGGGAGGGGCCGGTCTTCGCCTCGGAAGAGATCGCCTGGGATGGCGCGTGGCGATGATCGCCCCGGTCGAGGTGGACCTGGCGGTCGACCTCGGACGAGGGCTCGTCCTGCCCAATCCCATCCTGGTGGCGTCGGGAACCTTCGGTTACGGGATCGAGTACGGGGACGTCGTCGACGTCGACCGGCTCGGCGGCATCTGCTGCAAGGGCACCACCCTGAAGTCGCGGATCGGCAACCCGACGCCACGGGTGACGGAGACGCCGGGCGGTATGCTCAATTCGATCGGCCTCCAGAACCCGGGCGTGGACGCCGTCATAGACAGGTACGCCCAGTCCTGGGCGACCTGGCGGACGCCGGTCCTGGTCAATGTCGCCGGCGAATCGGTGCACGACTATGTCGAGGTCGCCCGGCGGCTCGACGGCGTCCCGGGCATCGCGGGCATCGAGCTCAATATCAGCTGCCCGAATGTCGGCCAGGGCGGTCTGCAGTTCGCCATCGACGCCGGCGCCGCCGGAGAGGTGACCGCCGCCGTCCGCCGCGCGACGGACCTCCCGCTGCTGGTCAAGCTGTCGCCGAACGTCGCCGACATCCGCCCGATCGCGCGTGCCATCGCCGACGCAGGTGCCGACGCGCTGACGGCG
>JAXDKX010000278.1:0-3412 GCA_034666905.1 Chloroflexota bacterium
CGGGTGATCGCCTCGTCCAGCCCGTTGACGAAGGTGAAGCCTGCGCCGGCGGGCGCTTCCTCCGGCCGGTGCGTGATGATGAAAAAGGGCACGCTCCACGGGTTGTGGCCGCCCCAGGCTTCCGCGGCCTCGTAGGTGTTCCGTCCACCGATCACCGCGCCGCCGCTCGAGATCGCCCGGTCGAGGAAGATCTTGTCCGCTCCGATCGGCTCGCCCCGCCGTTCGTGCTCGTACGTCCAGGGTCCGCCAAACACCCAGTAGTGGAGGCGCTCGCCGCCCTCGCCGAGGCCGCGCTCCGGTCCATCGTTCGGCCCGGTGATGTACCCATCCACCGATGTGGTGATGCTTGCCGCTACCTTCGTCATCGACCAGTCCTTTCTGTCCGCTCGTCATCAGGGACTGATTCGCGGGCCGAGAATCATCGGTCATCGCGACGGCCGGGCAATCCACGGAGACCGGCCCATGTGTTGCAAGGTGTGTTTCAGTTTCGGGCGCGGCCTAACAGCGCCGGCCTCGGGCCCGTTGTCTGGACCAGGAGTCCCGGCGGGCGCGACGTTGCTTCCGACCGTTCACCGGGGCTCCACTCGTTCAACTGCGGAGGCGCTCGATCGCGATCGCGGCGAGGTCCGCGCCCGCCAGCACGAGCGGGCGAACCACAGGCTCGATGGGTCGATCGTGCGCGAGCGCGAGCACGCCGACCACGACATCCGCCTGCTCGCGCCTGACGATCAGCGGCAGGTGGCTGCGCAGGGCCGGGCCGCCCGGCGCGGTCGGCAGGACATCGAACGTTGCGACCGGGGATGCGACGGTCCTGGCGATCGGGTGATCCGGGTTGGCAACGGCCGCTACGAGACCGGCTCCCGTCCGTTCATCGAGCCCGACCGAGGCCGCGATCTCGAGGCGATCCGGGTGCCCATCCACGGTGAACACCACAGCCGACGCGACCTCGAACTGCTCCGCCAGCACGTCGAGCAGCCGTTGGAGGCCAGCATCGAGACCATCGATATGAGCGAGTGCCCGCGCTCCCTCGATCAGGATCTCGCGAGCGGCGGCATCGGACATGGCCTATCTTCGGTACGAGGCGGTCACCCGCGAGGCGTATCGGAAGGGCGCCGTGGCTCGGTCAGGCTCCCTGTTCGACCTCGTGCAACGTGTGGGCCTCGAGACCATGTGCCTCGCGATGGACGCGCGTCGCCGTTTCCCGGTCCGGCGCGTCGACCAGGCAGAAGACCTTGCCTGCCGCCTCGTCGACCCAGTAGTGCTTGTAGTCAACGCCGTACTTGCCCTGGACCTTGAGGTCGGCCTCGTGGGCCCCTACAACGTCAGCTGCCTTGACTCCCGGAATGTCATGGATGTCCATGTACGTTGGCATGACCTGCCTCCTTTGGATGGGTTTCCGCTGAAACGGCTCCGCGACGGGAGATGTCGTTACTAGCCTACTGGCGCGGGGCCGTCTTCAGCAGGCCGATGGTGAGTCCGCACAGTATCCCACCGACCCACGCTGGTCGGGGTGATCGCCTCGGGGGTAGGATCCGCGTGACATGCCATCCGCCGAGCACCAGGTGATGATCGAGCGGCCCGCGGCCGAGGTCTTCGCCTTCGTAGCGGACGGACTCAACGGGCCGGCTTGGCGGCCCGGCATCGTTGATATCTCGCTCATTTCGGGAAGCGGCGCCGCCGCGATCTACAAGCAGGGGGTGAAAGGCCCCGGCGGCCGGCGCATCGATGCCGACTACGAGATCACTGCGTACGAGCCGAATCAACACCTCGCCTTCAGGGCGATTGCCGGGCCGGTTCGGCCGACAGGCGAGTATCGCCTGGAGGAAGTTGGCGAGAGCACCCGCCTGACCTTCTCGATGCGCGCCGAGCTGACCGGCTTGAAGAAGCTGCTGATGGGCGGTGCCGTCCAGAAGACAATGGACGCGGAGGTTGCAGCCACCGAACGCCTGAGGGAGCTGCTCGAGGCCCGCCAGGCGCGATAGGGTGCCCTGGAGCGACCAACGTGGGCTGGTCGCCTGGCCTACGATCGGAGACATGCCCGCCCGCTCCCGGTCTGCATCCAGCGGCGAACCCCACGAAGGTGCCGCTCGCCTGACTGGCGATCTGCTCAGCGCGATCAATCGCTTTCCGGACGACAACCCGAATCCAGTCATGCGAATCGATGCCGACGGGCACCTGATCTACGCCAATCCGGCGAGCGCTGGAGTCCTGAAAGCGCTGGGCGTCGAGGTCGGCGAAACCCTGCCGGCCGATGTTACGGCCAGCCTGGCTGCCGTCGCGGCGACGCGAACGTACGTCGAGCTCGTCTGGGAGAGCCGGACATACGCGGTCTGGCCGGTCCCGATCCGTGACCTGAACTTCACCAACCTGTACGGGATGGACGTCACCGCCGAGCGGGCGATCGTGAAGTTCCCGGATCAGAACCCGAACCCAGTCTTCAGGATCGGGTGGGACGGCACCCTCGTCTATGCCAACCCCGCCAGCGCGATGCTCGTCGCCGGCCTCGGCCTGGTGATCGGCACCGCGCTCCCAGCCGATCTCCGCGAGTCGCTCCTGGCGCGGATTCGGGCGGATGACCGCTCGACGATCGAAGTCGAGACCGGTGGCCACACCTATCTCATGCTGCCGGTCGACGTTCCGGAGTTCGCCTTCGTCAACGTCTACGGCACGGACGTGACGGCCGTCAAGGAGCGTGAGCGTCTCGCCCGCGAGAACGAGCGGTTGCTCTTGAATATCCTGCCCGAACCGATCGCCAGGCGTCTTCGCGACGGCGAGCCGCTCATTGCCGACCGATTCGACGACGTGACGCTGCTGTTCGCCGACATCGTGGAGTTCACACGACTGTCGGCGGCAATGTCTCCACCTGAGCTTGTCGGAGTCCTCAACGAGATCTTCACCGTCTTCGATGAACTCGTCGAGCGTCATCGGCTCGAGAAGGTGAAGACCATCGGCGACGCCTACATGGTCGTCGGGGGCATGCAGGACCAGTCCGACGACCATACGACGCGGGTGGCGGCGATGGCGCTCGACCTGGCCGACGCGGTCGGCCGGATCGATGCAGCCGCGCGCCTCGGCATCCAGTTCCGGAGCGGTATCCAGGGCGGGCCGGTCGTGGCCGGGGTCATCGGCACCAAGAAGTTCATCTATGACATCTGGGGCGACACCGTAAACCTTGCAAGCCGGATGGAATCGCTCGGTGAGCCAGGGCGGGTCCAGGTGACGCATGCGGCGATGGAGCGGCTCGTCGGCGACTTCGTGATGGAGGCTCGCGGCCTGATCGACGTCAAGGGCAAAGGCCCGACGCCTACCTATTTTCTCGTGCGACGAGCCGATTCGGACGATCCGAATCGCGCCGACTCGCGCGGCGCCGGCGGCTGATCGACTCGACCGATGGCCTACCCCGCTGTCGGCT
>JAXDKX010000279.1:0-12654 GCA_034666905.1 Chloroflexota bacterium
GGGAGCCGATCGGCAGGACACCTTCTTCGATGACGGCGCATTTGACACGTCGGACCTCATCGGACGGGCGATGCGGCCGTCGTTCGGCGACCCGCGGCTTCGCTGGGTTGGCCACTACGACGGCACGCCGCCACAGCTCGAGCACCTCCGGGTCAAGGATGAAGCACGCGGCCGAGCCCCGGCGGGGATGGACACGGCATTGCTCGCCTACAGCGGCATCTCGGTCAAGATGCTGGTCGATCGCGGCTTCGGAGCCGATCTGCTGACGATGTTCACCGTTGACTACGAGCCGGGCGGTGCAGCGCAGGCGCATGACCACCCATTCGAGGAGGCCTACGTCTTCCTCGAGGGCGAGATCGAGGCCGAGCTCGACGGCACGCGGTATCACCTCCGAGCGGGCGACGTGCTCTTCGCCGGCGTCGGCACGGTTCATGGCTTCTACAGCGTGGGCACGGATCGGGTCCGCTGGATCGAGACGCAGGCGCCGCAACCGCCCGCCCGACACGCCTACCGCTGGGTCTCCACCTGGCGGCAGCTCGAGGAAGGAGCGCAACATGCCTGACGGCTCCACGGTGGTGATCGGTGGCACGCGAGGGATCGGATTCGAGATTGCCCGGCACTTCGCATTGGCCGGTCACGAGCTGGTGCTCACCGGACAGAACGCAGCCAACGTCGATGCGGCCGTTGCGGCGCTCGACGGAGCCGCCACGGGGCTCGTCTTCGACCTCTCCCAACCGGAGACCATCTCGCAGGCACTCGCTCCGGTCGGTCCGGTGCGCTACCTGGTCCAGGTCGCGATCGATCGGGACCAGAACACGGTCAGGGACTTCGACATCGCGCGGGCGACGCGACTCGCCCTGCTCAAGCTCGTTGGCTACACCGAGGTCGTCCACGCCTTGGTCGACAGGCTCGGCGAGTCTTCAGCGATCGTGCTCTTTGGCGGGCAGGCCAAGGACCTGCCATACCCGGGCTCGACGACCGTCAGCACGGTCAACGGTGGCGTCGAGGGGCTGACGCGGACGCTCGTCCACGAGCTCAAGCCCATCCGCGTCAACTGCCTGCACCCGGGCATCGTCGGCGACAGCCCGTACTGGGAGACCCGGAAGGCGGCGCTCGATGCGACCAGGTCACGGACGCCAACCGGCCGCCTGACGACGATGGCCGACATCGTGTCAGCCACGGCGTTCCTGCTCGAGAACGAGTCGATGAATGGCGTCTACCTGAAGGTCGACGGCGGGATCCACGCGACGTGAGAATCGGCTAGCCGACCTGGCGCAGGCTCCCGGCGATCCGCGCCGCGGTCGAAACGATTCGTTCCGCGACCCGCTCCTCGTTTGCGGGGGTCGGGAACCGGTACGACGGTCCGTGCAGGTGGACGGCGGCGATCACCTCGCCCGACGCGTCCGCAACCGGCGCGGCGATCGATGAGATTCCTTCGTCGAACTCCTCGAGCGCCCAGGCGAAGCCGTCACGCCGGATGGCGCGCATCCGCTCGAGCAGGTCGGCGGCCGTCACCACGGTTCGATCGGTGAAGCGCTCCATGGGTCTGCCCAGGTACCGCTGGACGAAGACAGGCGACGCGAACGCGAGCAGCACCTGGCCGGACGACACCGCGTGCATCGGGATGCGCGAGCCGGTCCAGTCGCGGACCGAGACGGGCTTGGGGCTGCTCACCTGTTCGATGTAGTGGACAAGATGGCCGTCCGGGACGCTGAGGCCCGCCGCTTCGCCGACCGTCGCTGCCAGCTCGGCCAGGGCGGGCCGGGCGAGCGTCGCATGGGAGCGGGCCGGCCGGATCCGCTCGGCGAGCGTCACGAGCCGCTGACCGAGCCGGTAGCGAGTCTCGCCGGGGATCTGTTCGACCACGCCCTCGCGCGCCAGCGAGGCGAGCAGGCGCGCGGCCGTGGACTTGGGGAGGCTCGCCCGCTCCGCGACCTCGCTCACGCCGATCGGGCCGTCCGCGAGCGCGCCGAGGACGGCGAAGGCTCGCTCGATGGACTGGACTCTGGACATCGGGCTCCCGCTGGGCTAGATTCTCGATCCCACGTGGTTCCATCATACGGCACGGTTCCACATCGTGGAACACTTGCCGAGGAGATCGAGTCGATGGCCCAGGACGAGTACGCGGAGATCGACCTCTCGGCCCTGTCGGACGACGAGCTGACCGAGCAGATGCACAACGATCTCTACGACGGGATGGCCGCCGAGATCGTGGAGGGCACGAATATCCTGCTCGGCCGAGGCTGGTCGGCCACCCGGGTCCTGGACGACGCGCTGGTCGCCGGCATGAAGATCGTCGGCATCGACTTCCGCGACGGGATCCTGTTCGTGCCGGAGGTCCTGCTTGCGGCCAACTCGATGAAGGCCGGGATGGCGATCCTGCGACCGCTCCTTGCCGAAACCGGAGCGGAGCCCGTCGGCAAGGTCGTCATCGGGACCGTCAAGGGTGACATCCACGACATCGGCAAGAACCTGGTCGGCATGATGCTCGAGGGCGCCGGATTCGAGGTCGTTGACCTCGGGATCAACACCGATGCCGAGAAGTTCATCGCGGCCCTGGAGCTCCACAAGCCGGACATCCTGGGCATGTCCGCCCTGCTGACCACGACCATGCCGTACATGAAGGTCGTCATCCAGACGCTTCGCGATCGCGGGATCCGCGACGACTACATCGTGCTCGTCGGCGGCGCGCCGCTCAACGAGGAGTTCGGTGCCGCGGTGGGTGCCGATGCGTACTGCCGCGATGCCGGGGTCGCCGCCGAGACCGCTCGCCGGCTGATCGACGAGCGCCGCGCCAGTGCAGCCTGAGCGCGCCGATGCGGGCTGAGCGCGCGTACTCGCCGGCCGCTCGCGCATCCGTGGCGCCCGATCCCTCGCGCGTCCTGATCATCGGCTGCGGCGCGCTCGCTCGCGAGCTCGTCGCTGTGATCGACCAGGCGGGGCTGTCCAATGTCGACCTGACCTGCCTGCCGGCGACCCTCCACAACCGACCGGGCGGCATTCCAGCCGCGGTCCGCGCGAAGGTCCGGGCGGCACGTCCGCGCTACGAGCGGATCTTCATCGCCTATGCCGACTGCGGCACCGGCGGCCTCCTGGATCGCATGCTCGAGGACGAAGGGGTCGAGCGCCTGCCCGGCGCCCATTGCTACGAGCTCTACGCCGGTGCCGCCAATTTCGCCGCGATCACCGACGCGGACCCGGCGACCTTCTTCCTGACCGACTTCCTGGCCCGGAACTTCGACCGGCTGGTGATCACCGGCCTGGGGCTGGACCGGCATCCCGAACTGTTGCCGCTGTACTTTGGCAATTACCACCGGCTCGTCTATCTCGCCCAGACCGACGACCCGGCGCTGGTGACCGCGGCGCGACGCGCGGCGCGGCGGCTGGGGCTCGCCTTCGAGCTGCGACGGACCGGCTACGGCGAGCTCGGCAGCGGCGTCATCGCCGCGGCCACGAGCAGCGGCGCCACGACGTCCCTTGCGGCGGGTGCAAACAACAGGACTGTCGGTTCGGCCGGTGCCCCCGAAACCGTCGATTTGTTGCGACCGGAGCAAGAAGCTGGACTCTTGGGGCCTGCCAGCGGCGAAATGTCGCGCCAGGTGCAAGGAACGCGGCCCTCGAGACCTGTATCGCGACGGTGTTTGCGCCGGGTGCAACGAGGCGGCGAGTCCTTGCACGGCTCGCAACATCCAGGCACGTCGGCCGGGGCGCCGTAGCCATGGCGACCCTCTCCGTGATCTGGTGGCGCGACATCCCGGCGCAGGTCGTGGCCAAGGGCGCGCGCAACTCGAGCAAGGTCGTCCTCCACGCGCGGTTCCAGGTCGCCATCGACAAGGCGGCGAACCGGGCGGGCAAACGGGCCTACAACGACTACATCGAGGAATGGCGCAAGACCCAGCGCCCGTGCGGTGACGACCTTGAGGCCGAGGTCCGGGCCGAGGCGGAGCGGCTCGAGGCCGAATACACCAAGCACCATCTCGCCGAGCTGATCCAGTCGGGCGGCGTGGCCGGCGGCCCTGCCCTCCCACCGGCAAGCTCGGAAATCTCCCCCACGTGACCGAGACCCGGCTCAGCTCCGCTTCGCGGGAGGTCGTCATTGGCTTCGAGCGACCGTTCGTGATCATTGGGGAACGGATCAACCCGACCGGCCGCAAGCTCCTGGCCGAGGAGATGAAGGCCGGTGATTTCAGCCGGGTGGAGCGCGACGTGATCGCCCAGGTCGAGGCCGGCGCGCACATGCTCGACGTCAACGCGGGCATCCCGCTGAGCGACGAGCCGGCCATCCTGGCCAGGACCATCCGGCTGGTCCAGAGCCTCACGGACCTTCCACTGTCGATCGATTCGTCGATCGTCGAGGCGCTCGAAGCCGGGCTTGCGGTCTACCAGGGCAAGCCGCTTGTCAACTCGGTCACCGGCGAAGAGGAGCGCATGGAGCGCGTCCTGCCGTTGATCCGCAAGTACGGGGCCGCGGTCGTT
Organism: Chloroflexota bacterium; assembly: GCA_034666905.1. Lineage (GTDB taxonomy): Bacteria > Chloroflexota > Limnocylindria > Limnocylindrales > CSP1-4 > SPCO01. Next base: position 4,477 of record JAXDKX010000279.1, read on the forward strand.
GCGATCAGCAACGACGACAGAGGGATCAGCATGGACCCCGACGTCCGATTTTCTGTTGCCAAGCGGATCGTGGAGCGCGCGGCGGACCACGGCATCCCGGCCTCGGACATCGTGGTCGATCCGCTGGTCATGCCGATCGGTGCACTGGCCCAGGCAGGCCAGCAGGTCTTCACCCTCGTTCGTCGCCTGCGCGAAGAGCTCAAGGTCAACACGACGTGCGGCGCCTCCAACATCAGCTTCGGGCTGCCGCAGCGAGAGGGCATCAACGCCGCCTTTCTGCCGATGGCGATTGCCGCCGGCATGACGTCGGCCATCACCAACCCGTTGATGCCAGAGGTCAAGGCGAGTGTCATGGCCGCCGACGTGCTGATGGGCCACGACCCCGACTGCGGTCGCTGGATTCTCGCCCACCGCCCGGCCATCCCCGAGGGCGAGGTCAGCCGCCGGCGCGTCAATCGCCGCTCGCTCTCATCGGTGGGCTGAGGCCCCGACTCGTGGCGATCCCAACCGCGGCGCCCAGGGCCACCGATGACGCACTGATCATCTTTACGCCGTCCGGCCGGCGCGGCCGGTTCGGGATCGGAACCACGGTGCTGGATGCCGCACGCTCGCTCGGGGTCGACATCGACTCGGTCTGCGGCGGGCGCGGGATCTGCGGCCGCTGCCAGGTCACGCAGGGCATCGGCACCTTCCCGAAGCATGGCATCACCTCGGCGCCGGATCACCTCTCGGCGTTCGCCGAGCTCGAGGCGAGCTACCGCGACGAGCGGGGCCTGGCCGACGATCGCCGCCTGTCGTGCACGGCGACGATCCGTGGCGACGTCCTGATCGACGTCCCGCCCGAGAGCCAGGTGCATCGCCAGGTGGTGCGCAAGGGCCTCGACGTCCGAACGTTCATCGTCGATCCTGTCGTCCGCCTGCACTACGTCGAGGTCACGCCTCCCGAGCTGGCATCGCCGACCGGTGACCTGGCGCGCCTCTTCGAGGCCCTCGAGCGAGAGTGGCAGCTGGCCGGTCTCGAGGCGGATCTCGAGGTGATTCGCCGACTGCAGCCCGCCCTCGAAGCTGGCAAGTACGGGGTGACGGTCGCTGTCCACGAGGGTCGCCACGTCATTGGCGTCTGGCCCGGCCTGCACGAGACGGCCTACGGGGTCGCCATCGACGTCGGCTCGACGACGATCGCCGGCCACCTCGCCAACCTGGCGGACGGCGCTGTCCTCGCCAGCAACGGGGTCATGAACCCGCAGATCCGCTTCGGCGAGGACCTGATGAGCCGGGTCTCGTACGCGATGATGCATCCCGAGGGAGCCGGGGAGATGACCACGGCCGTGCGCAAGGCCCTGGACGGGCTGATCGCGTCGCTGGCGATGCGCGCCGGGATCAAGCGCACAGAGATCCTCGAGCTCGCGATCGTCGGCAACCCGATCATGCACCACCTCCTTCTCGGGATCGATCCGACGCCGCTGGGCGGCGCGCCGTTCGCCCTGGCGACAGACCGGGCGGTCAGGACGACCGCCGCGGAACTGGGGCTGCGAGCGCATCCGGGCGCAAGGGTCTACGTCCTCCCGTGCATCGCCGGTCACGTCGGGGCGGACACGGCCGGCGTGATCCTGGCCGAGGAGCCGCATCGCGCCGAGCGGTTGACCCTCGTCGTCGATGTCGGGACGAATGCCGAAATCGTGCTTGGCGACCGGCACCGTCTGTTGGCGGCGTCGAGCCCGACCGGCCCGGCCTTCGAGGGCGCGCAGATCAGCGGCGGACAACGCGCCGCGCCCGGTGCCATCGAGCGCGTCCGGATCGATCGGGAGACGCTCGAGCCGCGCTTCCGGGTGATCGGTGTCGATGCCTGGTCGGATGATCCGGGTTTCGCAGCGGCAGCCGCCGCCGCCGACGGGACCGGGATCACCGGGATCTGCGGGTCCGGGATCATCGAGGTCGTCGCCGAGCTGTTCCTGGCCGGGGTCATCACCGCGGACGGCGTCGTCGATGGCTCGCTGGCCGCGCGCACGACGCGGATCGTCCCCGACGGTCGGACGTTCAGCTACGTGCTCCACGAGGACGCCGGCGGCGGCCCGCGAATCGCGATCACCCAGAACGACGTCAGAGCGATCCAGCTCGCCAAGGCGGCCCTCTACGCCGGCGTCCGGCTGCTGATGGACCAGCTGGGCGTCGATGCGGTCGCGGAGATCCGCCTCGCCGGTGCCTTCGGAAGCCAGATCGACCCGACCCACGCCATGGTCCTCGGGCTGATCCCTGATTGCGACCTGGCGAGTGTTCGTTCCGCCGGCAATGCGGCCGGGACGGGCGCACTCATTGCGCTGCTGTCTGGTGCGGCACGGGCGGAGATCGAGGACGTGGTCCGGCGCGTCGAGAAGATCGAAACAGCCGTCGAGCCACGCTTCCAGGAGCATTTCGTGGAGGCAATGGCATTCCCCCACAAGACGGCGGCATTCCCCAACCTCGAGCGGGTCGTGGCGTTGCCGCAGCGAACGGCGCGAGCCGGCACAGCGGCCACCGACGCGCGCAACGAACGGCGACGGCGCCGGGTGGTGGCCAGTGGCAGCAGGGAGGGCGGTTGATGGTCGAGACGCAGCGACAACGGAGTGGGGGACGGGCGGCTCGGCAGGCACTCCGCCTCGCGACGCATGCGGAGCACGCGCCGTTCCTGACCCGCACGCTCGCTCCCTTCGAGGTCCTCGGCGAGGAGGGCCTCTCGCTCATCGAGCACAACGCCGACACCATCTTGCAAGAGGTGGGTCTCGAGTTCCGCGGCGACGACGACGCGCTCCGCCTCTTTCGCGAGGCCGGCGCCGACGTTGACGGCACGCGCGTCCGATTCCCGCGCGGGATGTGCCGATCGATCGTCCAGGCGAGCGCCCCTCGCCAGTTCACCCAGTTCGCCCGGAACGAGGCGCGCAACGTCGAGATCGGCGGGATGCACACGGTCTTCGCGCCGAACTACGGGTCGCCCTTCGTGCGCGACCTGGACAAGGGCCGTCGCTACGGCACGATCGAGGATTTCCGTAACTTCGTGAAGCTGGCCTACGCCTCGCCGCACCTCCACCACTCGGGCGGCACGATCTGCGAGCCCGTGGACGTGCCGGTCAACAAGCGCCACCTGGACATGGTCTATTCGCACATCCGGTACAGCGACAAGCCGTTCATGGGTTCGGTGACGGCCCCCGAACGGGCGCGCGACACCGTCGAGATGGCCCGTCTGACCTTCGGCGCCGACTATCTCGAGGACCACGCGGTGATCCTCAGCCTGATCAACGCCAATTCACCGCTGGTCTGGGACGCCACGATGCTCGGTGCCGCCCGCGCCTACGCCGAGGCCAACCAGGCCACGCTGCTGACCCCATTCATCCTGGCCGGTGCGATGGCCCCGGTCACGGCGGCCGGCGTCTGCGCGCAGACCCTGGCCGAGGCGCTCGGCGGGATGACCTTCGTGCAGCTGATCCGGCCCGGGGCGCCGGTCGTCCTGGGCTCGTTCGCCAGCTCGATGTCGATGCAATCCGGGGCGCCGACGTTCGGGACGCCGGAACCGGCGCTGGTGCTCTACGTGATGGCGGCCCTCGCTCGCCGGCTGGGCGTGCCATTCCGTTCGGGCGGGTCGCTGTGCGGCTCCAAGATCGCCGACGCGCAGGCGGCCTACGAGTCGGCGGCCACGCTCCAGCCGACCGTGCTCGCGGGCGTCAACTTCGTCCTGCACGCTGCCGGCTGGCTCGAGGGCGGCCTCGCGATCGGCTATGAGAAATTCATCCTGGATGCCGACCAGTGCGGGATGATGGGCGTGTTCATCAAGGGCGTTGACCTGTCCGAGAACGGCCAGGCACTCGACGCGATCCTGGCCAACCCGCCGGGCCAGCACTTCCTCGGCAGTGCCCATACCCTGGCCAACTTCGAGAGCGCCTTCTACCGCTCCGAGATCGCTGACAACAACAGCTTCGAGCAGTGGCAGGAGGACGGCTCCCTCGACGCCGCCCAGCGCGCCAACGCGATCTGGAAGCGGATGCTGGCCGAGTACGAGGCGCCGCCGATCGATCCGGCGATCGACGAGGCCCTGCTCGAGTTCATCGCGAAGCGCAAGGCCTCCATGCCCGACTCCGAGGTCTAGCCGTGCCGGGGCCCCTTCCCGACCTCCTGAGAGGAATCTGAGGTGCTGTTCCGCCGCCGCTCCTCCCTCACGCCGCCGCGCGCCGCCGCGCTCGCCAAGGCGTTGCGCGCCCCCACGTTCGAGCTGGTGCCGCTCAAGAACGCGCTCGAACAGGCGGCGTTCCTGCCGGTCGGGGCGACCGTTTCGGTGACGGCGTCCCCGGCCAAGGGGATCGAGGCCACGGTCGCTCTCTGCGAGCAGCTCCAGGCCCTGGGATTTCGCGCCGTTCCGCACCTCTCGGCGAGGATGGTCAGGGACCGCTCCCACCTGTCGGATCTGATCGCCTGGCTCAAGGGCGCCGGGGTCGATCGCGCGTTCGTCGTCGGTGGCGATGCCAAGGAACCTGGAGCCTACCCGGACGGGCTGTCGCTTCTGCGGGCGATGACCGAGATCGGGCACCCGCTCGCGGAGATCGGCATCCCCGCCTATCCGCAGGGCCACGCGTTCATCGCAGACGCCCCGCTATTGGACGCGCTCCGTGCCAAGGCGGCGTTCGCAAGCTACATGACGACGCAGCTCTGCTTCGATCCGGGGGCGATCGCAACGTGGCTGGCTGCACGCCGTGCGGAAGGCATCAGCCTGCCTGTCCACCTCGGCGTACCGGGCGTCGCCGAGCCGCAGCGGCTGCTCGCCATCAGCGCCAGGATCGGGGTGGCCGACACGCATCGGTTCCTGGTCAAGAACACGCAGTTCATCGCGCGCTTGATCCGCTCCGGCGGCTTCTACCGGCCCGATGGGCTGCTGGAGGGGGTCGCGCCGCAGATCGCCGACCCGATGAGTGGAATCGTGGACCTGCATCTGTACACGTTCAACGCCGTCGACATCACCGAGCGGTGGCGGACGGCCTACCTGGATCGACTGCGCGTACGGGCGGCGTGACCGGCTTCGAGACCCTCCATGTGGCGGTTCCGGGCGGTGAGATCTTCGCCACACGCCGGGGCGCCGCCACGCGCCAAGGTGCTGAGTCGCCCGCCGGATCGCCCGGGCAGCCACCGGTCCTGCTCCTGCACGGCGGGCCCGGCCTGGGTGCCGAGTACATGGTCGGACTCGTCGAACTGCTCGACGGGCTCATCGATGGCGTCCTGCCCCAGCAACGCGGCGTCGCGCCGAGCACGCTCGAGGGTCCCCGCGATGTGGAAACCCACGTCGCAGACGCGATCGCCGTTCTGGATCACCTTGGCTGGGACGCGGCCTGGTTGATCGGCCACTCCTGGGGCGGACACCTGGCCATGCACATCGCGGTCGCCCATCCGGAGCGGGTCCTCGGGCTGATCACGCTCGGGACGCTCGGGGCGGTTCCCGATGGCGGTGCCGCGGCACTGACACCGAACCTGGTCACTCGCCTGACCCCTGTCGAGCGCGCCCGACTCGACGCATTGATCGCCCGGCAGGAAGGCGGGGACGACGACCCAAACCTGGAGGTCGAGATCCTGACCACGGTCTGGCCGTCGTACTTCCACGATCACGCGGCCGGGGTTCCAGCCCCGCTCCTTCGCCTGGAGCAGCCCGTACCGGGCGTCCCCGGCACGATGGATTCGGTAATGGCCCATTTCGAGGCCGGGACCCTCGAGCGCGGCTTGCCCCGGTATCGCGGTCCAGCCTTGCTGATCCACGGGGAGTCAGACCCCCTGCCGGCGAGCGCTTCGATCGACACCGCCGCGCTGATCCCCGGAGCCCGGCTCGAGCTCATCGAAGCCTGCGGCCACTACCCCTGGATCGAGCGCAAGGGCGTGGCACGCGAGGCCATCGCGACCGTCCTGGGTCTCGACTGACGGTCTGGTGAACGGACGGACCACCGCAACATGCCGGACGCGATGGCGGGCGGCGAGTGTGCGTCGCCGCCCTCAGTGCGGATAGAGCGTGAAGGTGGAGACCGTTGTTCCGCTGGCATTTCGAAGATAGGCGCGCTCCGGGAACGCGTTGCCCCAGACCTCCCCGGACCTGCGGCCCCAGTACAGGTGTGTTGCCGTTCGACCGCCCTGCCCACTGAACAGCGTTACCGTCACGCCGGGTCGGATGGAGAAGCCCTTCGGGAACCGATAGACGTGGGCCGCTCTGTAGTCCAGGATCCGCCAGCCGGTGAGCGACTTCGTGGTCGCGCACGCGTTCCTGATCCTGACCGACTCGTGGTTCAGGGCCGGGGGATGATTGTCGTTGCCCGGTGGGTTCCATGTCCCACCGACGATGCGAAGGCAGGCGGGTGCCGGGACGGCGCTGATGCTGAGCCGTGCCAGGTGCCACGTGCCGCCGAATGAGACGATCCCTTCCCCGTTGGTGTCGCCGATCGCCGAATCACCACTGAACAGGTAGAGGGCCCGCCCGTCGTGGGTGACCTGGGTCGCACCATCGGTTCGCGTGAACGTCCCCAGGCTCCCATTGACGCCGTTGCCGCTCGCCACGATGCCTCCGGGCGCAATCACGAGCGGAGGCCAGAACGTGGTGCATTCGCCGATGCACATGCTTCCATTCGCCGGATCCGCCGACAGCGTGTAGAGCGACAGGCCATTCGGATCGGCGAGGTACGTCCCCAGGGTCGCACTCGTGCGGATCCCGACCTGCATACTCATCGGCGCGGCCGTCGGGGTCGGGGTGGGAAGCGGGCTCGACGTCGGGTTCGGTGTTGACTCTGGATAGTCGATCGCGAACGTCTCGACCGGTCCCGAAGCGGCCGCCGCCCAGGCAATGGCCACGACGACGGGCGCCATGAGCAGACGCAGTGAACGCTTTCGATCGGGACGGTCGGCCATTGGTCGTTCTCCATGCGTCGTTATCGCTTGCCTGGTGATGTCGTTCACTACGACGATGTTCGCTGTCGTGGTTTTGTTCGCGGACACCCGAAACCTGGTGAGCGCAATGGGGCAGGTTCGATGCGAGCGATCACTCGACTGACGGCAACCCGTTGCGACGCGCCGTCAATGCGTCCAGACTCGCGCATACGTGCGGACGTCGGCGGGTCGAACGAGCCGAGATGTCGGTCGTCGCCGCCATTCCCGAGCTGGAGGCCTGTCTTGCGCAAGATGACAACCAGGACCGTGAGCCTTGGTCTGACCGCGATCCTGCTCGCCACGCTCGCCGCGGTGGGTGTGGCGGTGCCCGCACTCGCGTCGACCTCGGTGACGTCGGCGGGTAGCGTGCAGCCGGGAGGAATTTCAGCTGGGACCGCGTCATTCACAATGACCGAGAACGCGGCTGCCGGGTTCTCGAATGCCGGTGGCACGCTCGTGGTCACGATCACCGACAGCCTGGGCGCGTCGACGGTCCACTTCACGGGTACGCCCTTGCTCAGTGCGCCCGGATCCGTCCGTGCGACCGTGGCGCTCGGGTCGGCCGGGACGTCAGTCGTCGTAACAACCCTCGGCGCCGACGACGTCAACGTCGAGCAGATCACGGTCTCCGGGCTGCGGATTTCGGCGGATGCCGGCGCAGCCGCCGGGCCGATCAAGGCATCGGTGGGCGGGTCGCTTGTTGGCGGCATCCTGTCTACCACGGCGACCGCCACTGGCACGATCCAGACCTTCGTGGGCGTTGGAACGGCCGCCAGCGTCCTCGTCAACGTCAGCTCTGCGTGCGGCTTCGCGGCCACCGGAGGCCTGACCGCGAACGTCACCTTCTCCGACGTGGCCGACGCTCGCGCGATCACATCGGCGACGGCCATCAGCGGCGGGCAGCAAACGCTCGCGATCGCGGCCGGGGCGTCGACCCATCTCGTTGGCACCGCGATCACACAGACCGTGGCGGACTGCCTGGGCACGAACCTCGCGAGCCCCGGTACCGTTGGATCGGGTTCGACCCAGCACCTCGTGTTCACGACCCAGCCGGGCGGCGCGGCAGCGAGTGTTGTCTGGGTCCAGCAGCCCGTTGTCGCCGTCGAGACCGCGCTCAACGCGATCGTCACAGGCGACAATTCGACCGTCGTGACCCTTTCGATCGGAACGAACCCGGCCGGTGGGACGTTGTCGTGCACGAGCGGTCTGAGCCGGACGGTCGTGAACGGGGTCGCATCGTTCTTCGGTTGTTCGATC
>JAXDKX010000280.1:0-3701 GCA_034666905.1 Chloroflexota bacterium
CCGTCCGAGTGCCCATGGAGTCGCGGCGCGCCATCGATCTCCACGCCGCCGAGCGCGAGCGGCACGCCGGGCCCGAATGGGTGGCTGTCATGCCCGATCCCGGTGCGAATCGCCGACGGGCCGGCGAGCGCAGCCCCAGCCCGCCGGAGATCGCCCGGAACGGTCACCTTGAGATTGTCGGGGTCGCCCGGCACCACGTGGACGGCGACGCCGCAGGCTTCGAGGAGTGCCGCCTCGTCGGTCCAGATTTCCGGGGCGTTGGCGGGGAAGCGCCGATAAGCATCACGCAGCAGCCCACGGCGAACCCCCTGCGGGGTCTGCGCCGTGCCCAATCCGGTCCGATCGAGGGTGCCGCCGACCCACTCGCCATCGATCCGCTTGAGTGTTTCGGCCATCGGCAGGACGGGGATCGCGGCGCCGTGGCGCGCCGTCGCCGCGACGACCGCACTGATCAACTCGGCCCGAACGAGCGGCCTGGCTCCGTCGTGGACGAGCACCGGGGCGCCTTCGTCTACCCCCAGGCGATCGAATGCGAGGAAGCCCGCCAGCACGGATTCCTGTCGACGTTCCCCGCCGACGACGACGTCGACAACAGGATCGGGAAGCCACGGCGCGCCCGCGATCCCTTTCCTGCGCTCCTCCGAGGTCACGACCACGAGGCGATCGATCTCCGGCGCAGCCGCCACTGCGGCCAGCGTCCAGGCCAGCAACGGGCGGCCGCCAATCTCCGCGCCGAGCTTGTCGGTGCCATCCATCCGGCTCGAGCGACCCGCGGCGACGATGATCGCGTCGGCACGTACCACCGCGCGGTCGTCGGCCATGGCGGTCGGGCCGCCCGGCGAGGTGCCGCTCAATCCAGGCGCGGCTGGGCGAAGATCATTCGACCGGCCACCGTCTGAAGGACGCGGGTCACCGCGACGTCCAGGTCGCGATCGATATGCCGGGCGCCGCCTTCGACCACGATCATCGTGCCGTCGTCGAGGAAGCCCACACCCTGGCCAGCCTCCTTGCCTTCCTGGATGACCCGGACGCGGAGCTCCTCGCCCGGCAGGACGGCCGGCTTCACGGCGTTGGCGAGCGAGTTGATGTTCATCACCCGGACGCCCTGCAGCTCGGCGACCCGGTTGAGGTTGAAGTCGTTGGTCAGGATCACACGGCTGCGCGCCCGGGCCAGGGCCACGAGCTTGGCGTCGACCTCGGTCACCTCAGGGAAGTCGTCTTCGACGATCTCGACGGGGGTGGCCGGCTCCTTCTGCATGCGGTTGAGGATCTCCAGGCCGCGCCGTCCGCGGTTGCGCCGCAGCGCATCGGAGCTGTCCGCGATGTGCTGCAGCTCTTCGAGCACGAAGCGCGGTATCACCAGCGTGCCGTAGATGAAGCCGGACTCGACGATCTCGGCGATCCGGCCGTCGATGATCGCGCTGGTATCGACGACGATCCGCGGATCGCCGTGCGCCGGTCCATCCTCGCCCTGGGCGACAGGCTGGCGAACGAGACCCACCGCCTCGGCCGCCACGAGCAGGTCACGTCGCTTGGCCACGGTCAGACCAACCATGCCGAGGCCCAGGAAGACCGAGACGCCGAGCGGCAGCCATGTTCCGAATGGGGGCGCCAGGCCCGACAGCGGGAATCCGAGCAGGAGGCCCATCAACAGGCCGAGCAGGAGCCCGACCACGGCTGTCACGAACTCCGCGGTCGAGAGCTCCTCGACCCGCTTGATCAGCCAGGTCGTGGGGACGACGGTCAGGTACGGCAGGATGGCGAATCCGACGACGATCCAGGCCACGACCCACGCCGCGAGCAGGGCGCCCGCGTAGTCGCTCCCTCGAAACAGACCCTCGCCGGATGAAGCAATCGCGAGGCCGATGACGCTGCCAAGCGCGGCCCCGAGGAGACGGATGTATCGGATCAAGGATGTCCTCGGCGAATCAGCCGGCTCAGCCGGCCTGCCGCGGTCGCGAGCGACCTACGGTTGGTCAGCCTAGCATCGCGGGGACGGCCTCGCCATGTGCGGCCGCCGCACCGTCGGCGAGGGCGACCTTGATCGCCTCAGCCAGCGTCTCCGCGGTTACGACCTCGAGGCCCTCGATTCGGGCGGGCAATGGGCCGGACGGTGGCCTCGGCACGATCGCGCGTGCGAATCCGAGGCGGGCAGCCTCACGCAATCGGCGCTCGAGGCCAACGACCGCACGCAGCTCGCCCAGCAGGCCCACCTCGCCGATGGCGACCGTGCCGCGCGCGATCTGCCGGTCGCGCATGGACGAGGCCAGCGCGAGCGCGATGGGCAGGTCGAGACCCGGTTCCATGACCGCCAGGCCGCCGGCCAGGTTGGCGTAGACGTCATGACTGCCGAGGGAGAGCCCCGCCCGGCGGCCGAGCACGGCGATGAGGAGGCTGAGGCGGTTCGGATCGAGCCCGCTCGCCTTGCGCGTTGGCGTCCCGTACCCGGTCGGGCTGGTCAGCGCCTGGACTTCGACGAGGATCGGGCGGCTCCCCTCGAGCGTGGGAGCGACGATGCTTCCGGGCGACGACCCGGCATGCCCTGCCAGAAAGGCACGCGCTGGATCGGCGACCTCGACGAGCCCCCGGTCGTCCATCTCGAAGACGCCGATCTCGTCTATCGAGCCGAAACGATTCTTGGCCGCACGCAACAGGCGGAGCGCGGCATAACGTTCGCCTTCGAGGCTGACGACCGCATCGACCAGGTGCTCCAGCGTCTTGGGCCCGGCGATCGAGCCATCCTTGGTCACGTGCCCGACGAGCACGACTGCGATCCCGTCGCCCTTGGCGAGCTCCATCAGGCGCAGCGCCGATTCGCGGACCTGGCCGACGCTTCCGGCGGCGCCGTCGAGCTCGGAGACCGTGGCGGTCTGGATCGAGTCGACCACCACGAGCGCCGGACGCTCGGCCCTGGCGATCTCGACGATTCGACCGACCTCATGCTCGGCGAGGACCCTGACGCGTTCGCCGGACGACCCGCCCAGGAGGCCGAGTCGCGCCGCTCGCAAGCGAACCTGCCCGGGCGATTCCTCGCCGGTCGCGTACAGCACGCCACTTGACCCATGTGCGCCGCGAGCCAGCCCGGCGGCTGCCTGCAGCAGCAGGGTGGACTTGCCGATCCCGGGCTCGCCGCCCACCAGCACCAGCGAACCCGGCACGAGCCCGCCTCCCAGGACGCGGTCCAGCTCGGCGATGCCGAGGCTGAGTCGCGGGAGATCGGCGTCAGCGATCTCGGCGAGGCGGGACGGCTGGGCGACGGCCTCGGCGCTGGAAACGGACGCCCTCGGTCGTGCCGGCTCGCGGACGATGGTCTCCACCAGGCTGTTCCACTCGCCGCAATTCCGACATTGCCCCTCCCAGCGCAGGAAGGACTCGGCGCAGCGTTGGCAGATGAAGCGGCTCTGCGGCCGCGCCATGCCTAGGCCGCCGAGTGGGCGGGGCGTGTCACCGAGCTTCGACCGGTGTGCGCGGCTGTTCGGCGAGGTGGATGTCGAGGCCGGCCTCGGGATCCTTGTCGACGACGATCGTCGAACCTGATTCGTAGGTACCGAGCAGCAGCTGCTCGGCCAGGACGTCCTCGATCATGTTCTGGATCACCCGCCGGAGCGGCCGAGCGCCATAGGCGACGTCGTACCCCAGCTTGATCACGTGCTCCTTGGCGGCCTGCGTGACCTCCAGGTGCATCTGCTGGGCACGGAGCT
>JAXDKX010000281.1:0-2775 GCA_034666905.1 Chloroflexota bacterium
TTTCCCCAGGACGGGGTGCTGTCCTTCCCGAACGGGAAGGAGCTGATGCGCGAGGCGATGCGCCTCGGCTGCGACGTCATCGGCGGCATCCCGCACTACGAGTGGACCCGCGAGGACGGCGTCGAAGAAGTGCACTTCATCTTCGATCTCGCGAAGGAGACCGGGAAGCCGATCGACCTTCACTGCGACGAGACCGACGACGAGCATTCGAGGTTCCTCGAGGTCGTCGCCGCGCGGACGATGCGCGACGGGATGCAGGGCCGGGTCGTGGCCGGTCACACGACGGCCATGGCCAGCTACAACGACGCCTACGCGTTCAAGCTCCTCCAGATCCTGAAGCGCGCGGGTGTCACGATCGTGGCCAATCCGCTCGATAACATCGTGCTGCAGGGCCGCTTCGACACGTACCCCAAGCGCCGCGGGATGACCCGGGTCAAGGAGCTCGACGCGGCCGGCATCAACGTCGCCTGCGGCCACGACTCGATCATGGATCCGTGGTACCCGCTGGGCCGCGGATCGATGCTGGACGCGCTGTCGATGCTCGTCCACGTCGCCCAGATGACGGGCCGTTCCGAGCTCTATCGAGCCTACGAGATGATCACCTCGAACCCGGCCAGGGCGGCCGAGGTCGAGTACGGCGTGAAGGAGGGCCTAGCGGCGAACTTCGTGATCTTCGACTGCGAGGACGAAGCGGAAGCGATCCGGCTCAGGCCGAGCGCACGCTGGGTCGTTCGCGGCGGCCGGATCGTGGCAGAGACGCAGCCCGCCAGGAGCGTCGTCCATCACGCCGGGACCGACCACAAGGTGACGTTCACCAAGGGAGAGCGAGAGGGAGCGCAGACATGACGGCCATCACCCAGGAACTCGGGATGCCCAAGGGCGAGGGCGACTTCACCATCGAGGCGCACGGCATGGAGCCGATCCCCGCGTCCGCGCGATATGGCTCCGTGGGCCGCCTGTTCACGGTCTGGTTCACGCCGAACCTCGTTCCGGCGGCGTTCGCGATCGGCACGCTCGCGGCCGCGGACTTCCTGCAGGTCGGGTTCATCACCGGGCTTGCGTCGATCATCGTCGGCAACGTCCTTGGAGCACTTGTGGTCGCGTGGCTGAGCCAGATGGGGCCGCGAACCGGGATGGCCCAGATGCCGGCCGCCCGACTGCCATTCGGGAAGTCGATCGCCCTGCCGGGCATGCTCAACTGGCTCAGCTGCATCGGCTGGGACGGGATCAACTCGATCTTTGGCGCCACGGCGGTCACGGTCCTGATTCCCGCCGTTCCGTTCTGGCTCGCATTGCTGGCGATCGTGCTCGCGCAGGGCGCGCTCGGTGTCGTCGGCTACGAGGGCATTCACCAGTTCGAGAAGTACGGCGCCATCGTTCTCGGTGCGCTGTTTGCCGTGCTGACCGTGGTGATCGCCGGCAAGGCCGGTACCGGCATCGCCCGCGGCGACGGCTTCACCGGGCTCGACCAGTTCGGTGCATTCGTCCTGTTCAGCTCGATCACCGCGAGCTTCGTCCTCGCCTGGGCCCTGTATGCGTCTGACTACAGCCGCTACCTGCCCGAAGATGCCCCGACGTCGAAGGTCTTCTGGTACACGCTCCTCGGACTCGTCCTCTCGGCGGGCTGGATCGAGCTGCTCGGACTGCTCGTTGCGGACCAGGCAACCGGCGGGGCGGTCGACACGATCAATTCGATCCTTGGCGGTGGGCTGTTCGGCGCGATCGCGATGATCGCCATCGTGCTCGGGACCATCGCCGTCAACGCGATGAACGACTACACCGGATCCCTGTCGCTGCAGGCCGCCGGCTTCCGGGTACCGCGCGTCTATTCCGCGGTCGCGGTCGCCGTCCTGGGCTTCCTGTTCACGCTCTACCTGAACTCCGGCGACTTCTTCACCAAGTTCGAGAACTACCTGCTGTTCATCAGCTACTGGATCGCCCCGTGGGCGGCCGTGGTCCTGGCCGACTGGCGGATGCGCGGGGGCCGCGCCAACGTCGACCGGCTCTCGGATTTCGGGTCGTTGCCGTCTGGCGTCGTGGGCCTGGTCTCGCTGATCGTCGGCTTCGTCGCGTCGCTGCCGTTCCAGACCTCGTCCTTCGGCGGGGAGATCGCGACGGCGACCGGCCTCCCGATCAACGGGCTGGCCGCGACGCTCCATTACGCCGACTTCGCGTATGTCGTCGGCTTCGTGGTCGCGTTCGCGCTCTACTGGGTCACGGCGCGCGAGACGGTCAGCGCAGAGGCCTGAGGCAGGCTGCGGGCCCGGGCACCCGCCCGGGCGCGCGGCTTGCGCGTCCGTTCAGCCCTCGGGCAGTCTCGGAGGCCGGTGGACCACCGCCGGCAGGTCGAGCGTCTCCACGTGGGTCGCGATCTCCTCGCAGGTCGCGATCCACAATCCATCGATCGACCTGGCGTGCTCGATCAGCCCCTCCAGGGCCTGCGCCCGGGAGGCGCGGCCGCTGACGAACGGGTGGTTGGTGAGCATGAATAGCCCGCCCTCCGGAACGAGCGCATCGAGCTCGAGCGTCCAGCGGGCGACCACGTCGGCCGGCGAGCCGATCACGCCCGTGCCCGCCAGTCCGGGCAGGTAGTTGTAGGCGCCCCAGTCGTCGAGCGCCCAGTGGGCCGGCAGCTCGATGATCGTCGGCGCCTCGTGCGCGGTCGAGACCGCCAGCCGGTAGGGATGGTCGGCGTCCATCAGCCCCGAGTCGTAGCGAATCCCGTGGCGCGCCAGGATCGCCGGCAACGCGTAGGACATCTCCCAGCTCGGGGCC
>JAXDKX010000282.1:0-2613 GCA_034666905.1 Chloroflexota bacterium
GCTGAGTCAGCTCTCGAGGGTCGCGTCGACGCTCAGCGCCACGTTGCCCTTGAGCGCCTGGCTGATCGGGCAGCCGTCCCGGGTCGACTCGGCCGCGGCCCGGAAGTCGTCGGCCGATGACCCCGGCACCCAGCCCCGGACGGTCAGCGCGCTGGACACCACCCGCCAGCCAGCGTCGAGCTTGTCGAAGGTGACCTCGGCCGATACGTCGAGCCGGTCGGGCGGCGTTCCGGCCCGGGCGAGCGCTCCCGAGAGGGCCATCGCGAAGCACGAGGCGTGGGCAGCAGCGAGGAGCTCTTCCGGGCTGGTCTTGCCGTTCGATGCCTCCGTCCGCGCCGCCCACGAAACGGGCAGTTCGGTGAATAACGCCGACGAGACGGCGGACACGGTTCCTGATCCGGTCGTGAGGGCTCCGGTCCAATTGACTTCGGCGCGGCGAATCGCGGCCATCGTTTCCACTCCTCTTCGGCTGTTCGATGGACTCAATCGTCCCATGGGTCGCGCGGCAGCGTCGAAATGCGCACCTTGATTTACCAAGTAGCAATGCCGCCGTCGAGGATTGCGATGACTACCGCAGATTACGGCTGGTGCAGTCCGTCAGGGTTTGGTACAGTCCTGCCTCGGATCGGGCGGCGACGGCCATGCCGGCGCCCCCGACGCGGGGGGCCGCCAGCTCAGACCGACCTGGCCCCGCACCGGATGATCCAGCCGTGCAGACTGCCGTCCTCCGCCTCGCGTCCCCGATCCTCGCAGGTTTCATGGTCATGGCCATCGTCGCGCCCGTCGCGGCGTACCCCCTGCTGTTCGACGTCGCCACGCTGGTCCGCGCCGAGACCGATCTGGCATCCCTCGTCAACGACCAGCGCACGACAGAGGGCCTGGTGCCATTGCAGCTGGATCCGGAGGCGATGGCGATCGCCGAGGAACGGGCCAGGACGATGGCCGCCACCGACGTGATGAGCCACACTGATCCCGGCGGCCGCACCGTCTTCGATGCGATCGATGCGGCCGGGATCCGGTGGTTCGGAGCCGGGGAAGTCCTCGTCTGGAACACGTACGCGACGGAGCCGGAATCGACCGAGCGGGCGGTCACCGCATGGCTGGCCTCGGCCGATCACCGTCAGATCATCCTGTCGGGCAAGTACAACTACGCCGGTTTCGGCGCCGCCGTCTCCCCGACGACCGGCATTCGCTACTACGCCGGCGTCCTTCTGCGGATCCCGGACACGACGGGCGGCTGGGCGAGGTTCCGGTCCGCCCGGGTGCAGATCCTCAGCGCGGTGAAGGCTCGAGTCACCGTCCACTGGGTCGGCGCGGACACGCGCCTGCAGGCCCTGACTGCCGGCCTGCGCGACTTCGAGGTGCAGCGCCGCGTGGTCGGGGGCGCCTGGTATTCGCTCGGCTGGACGAGGCTGACCAGCCTGTCCACGACGCTGCTGCGGCACCGGACCTACGAGTTCCGGATTCGGGCGCGAGACAACGCAGGGAACGTGGGCGGGTGGAGCTCGGCCTTCGTCAGGACCTGAGGCGGCCCGCGCGCCAAAGCCGATCGCGGATCGCAGCGGCCCGATGGCACGGGAGGCGTCGCGATGCGCGAGATAGGCTCGCGCCCGGCCGTTGAAAGGCTCTCGCGGAAGGTCGGGGGTATCCTTGGGGAGATCAACGACCCGTACGGCGGAGGCGCCCCGATGCCTGAGTTCACCGTCAAGGAGGTCCGCATGCCGGAGCTCCACCTGCCCGAGATCAAGCGCGACGAGATCGTCCGTGCGCTGTCCGGGATCAACATTCCCGACGACGTCCTGACCAGGGTCGAGCGGCGCAACCTGGTTCCCAGCCTCACTCTGCCGGCGTTTCCGCGACGCAAGCGCGGGCTCGCGCAGATCGATCTCGGGGAGCTCGTCGGGGCTGCCCTGGCGGCCGTCCCGCTGGTCCGCCCGGCCGCATCGCGGTCGCGCTGGTCCCCGATCCGGCGCTCAGCCGGAAACGTCGCGGCGATGATTCGGCCGGCTCCGCGCCGCTCGCGGCGACGGTTCGCCATCCTCGCCATCGTGGCCGCCGTGGCCGGTGGCTGGGCCATCCTGCGCGATCCCAGGGCCAGGTTCCAGCTCAACCGTGCCGCCCGTACCGCACGCTTGCGGATCGAGGAGATGCGCGCCGGTCCCGCCGAGGTGATCGCCCTGGAGGCCGGCGACCACCCTTCGTTCGGTGCCGACGAGCTTGCAGTGACCATCGACGACGAGACGACGCTGGCCCAGGCCGAGGCGGGGCCAACCGCGGGGTAGGCGTCCGAAACCGCGGAACAAGCGCCCGAACTGGCCCGCGCGCGGTCGCGTCCGGCTCCAATCATTCAGAAGCGGTACACCGTCAGGGCAAGTCAAGCTTGACCTGTCACCCCTGCGGGGATACCTTCGCTCCGCAGGGGAACAGACGGGGGGAAGGAATGGCCGTGCATCGACGTCCAGTCGCGGATGCGGACGCCCGCGCCGCGACAGCTGCTGGGGCTCCCCCAGGCAGGACGCTGGCCGTGCTCGAGGCCTCTCCGGCGCCCATCGTGGCGGTCGACGCCGCCGGCCGGATCACCTACCTGAATCCGCAGGTAGAAGCGACGTTCGG
>JAXDKX010000283.1:0-3275 GCA_034666905.1 Chloroflexota bacterium
TATTTGCGCTCGGTCTTGGCGTCGACTCGCGCGATACCCTGCCGGACGACCACCGTCGATAGGAGCGAAACCATGACTCGTGACGATGTGCAGCGTTGGCTTGATGCCTACATCGCCGCGTGGCGCACCTACGATCCGGCCGCCATCGGCGACCTGTTCAGCGAGGCCGCCGAGTACCGCTTCCACCCGTGGGACGAACCCGTCCGGGGACGTGACGCCATCGTGCGGGCCTGGGTAGCCCCCGGAGACAACGAGAGCCAGCGCGACGAACCGGACGCGTGGGAGGCCCGGTACGAACCGTACGCCGTGGAGGGCGATCGAGCGGTCGCCGTCGGCTGGAGCCGCTATCGCGCCGAGGGCGACACGCCCGAGAAGCTCTACCACAACTGCTATCTGCTCGAGTTCGACGCCGACGGTCGCTGCCGCGGGTTCACGGAGTTCTTCATCGAGCAGAAGTAACCCCGGGCAGCTCAACTGTCCGTTAACACGCGTGGCTATCCTGAATGGCGATGGCCCGCTCGATTCTCGTCGTCGAAGACGAGCCAACCCTCCGCGAGACCCTGGTCGAGGCGCTCGAGGCCGATGGATTCCGGGTCGTGTCTGCGATCGATGGGCGCGAGGCGCTGACACGATTCCGCGCGGAGCGGCCGGACCTCGTCCTGCTGGACGTGATGCTGCCCGAGCTGTCGGGGATCGAGGTGTGCCGGATCATCCGGGCGGAGTCGGGCGTGCCGATCGTCATGCTCACGGCCAAGGACTCGGAGCTCGACAAGGTCGTCGGACTGGAGCTCGGCGCAGACGACTACGTCACCAAACCGTTCAGCCTGCGCGAGCTGTCGGCCCGGATCCGCGCCCTGTTTCGCCGCTCCGAGCAGGCGCTGGCGATCGACGGGCCACCGGCGGTCATCGACCTCGGAGCGGTCCAGGCGGATCTCGGGGGTCACCGCCTCCTGCGTGATGGTGAGGTCGTGCCGATCAAGCCGAAGGCGTTCGAGCTCCTCGCGTTCCTGATCCGCCACCCGGGCCAGGTGTTCACGCGCGACCAGCTGCTCGAGCACGTCTGGGGCTACGACTACGGCGGGGAGACCCGTACGGTCGACGTCCACGTCCACTGGCTGCGCAGCCGCATCGAGACGGACCCGGGCAACCCAGCCTTTATCCACACCGTCCGCGGTGTGGGGTACGTCTTTCGCCGGCCGTCCTGAGCGCTCGTGCGCTCAGCTCGCCTTGTGCTGCATTCGCTCGATCGCCTCGGCTGCATCCTCGGCGGCGTCGATCGTGTCCTCCAGCGCGGTATACAGGTCGCGCCACTTGATCACGTCGAGTGGATCGCCGGCCTCGCGGAAGAGGCGCGCCACGGCGGCTCGGGATAGGCCGTCGGCCTCGTGCTCGAGGTCGTGGATCGCCAGGAGATGGGGCTCAAGGCCCTTCAGGCCATCCAGCCCGCGCAACGCGGCGACCAGCTCCACTGATTGCTCGGCAATGATCGCGGCGAGTCGTCGCGCCTCCTCGGTCGGACGCGTGACGTCGTAGATGACCAGGGTCTCGGCGATCGCCTGGATCCCATCGAGCACGTCGTCGAGGCGGATCGTCAGGTCATGCATGTCTTCACGGTCGAACGGGGTCACGAAGGCGTCTTCGAGGCGCCGATTGATCTCGCGATCGATCTCGTCGCCCCGTTTCTCGAGCGCCTGGATCTCGGACACCCGTTCGTCAAGGCGGTCGAACCGATCGAGCATTTCGCGCAGTCGGCCGGCGGCTCGCTCGAGGATCTCGCCGTCCTCGATGAACAGGCCGAAGAACTTCACATCCTTCGGGAGCAGTCGAAACGTCATCGAGAGACCTCCAGCGCCGTTGGAACGTGCGGGGTCATCCGAGCCCCACGAGATGCAGCAGGATCCAGCCCAGCGCGGCGACCCCGCCGGCAGCCGGAATGGTCACGACCCAGGCGACCAGGATGTTCCGGGCCACGCCCCAGCGGACGCCGCGCGGGCCGCGGCTCGATCCGACCCCCATGATCGCGCTCGAGATGACGTGGGTGGTCGAGACCGGGATGCCGAAGTGGGCGGTGGTAAACAGGATTGCGGCCGCGGTCGTTTCGGCGGCGAAACCGTGCACGGGTTCCAGGTCGGCAACGCGGTGGCCCATCGTCCGCATGATCCGCCAGCCTCCGATCGCCGTTCCAAGGGAGAGCGCCGAGGCGGCGGCGACGATCACCCAGATCGGCACGCTGACATCGCTGATGACGCCCGCCGAGAAGAGGGCAAGGGTGATGATGCCCATCGTCTTCTGGGCGTCGTTCGAGCCATGGGAGAAGGCCATGAAGCCGGCCGAGAGGACCTGGGCGCGCCGGAAGAACTGCTGTGCCGGGCGGCGCCGGGCATTCCGGAATAGCCAGTAGATGGCGAGCATCAGGCCGAACGCTCCGGCGAACCCGAGGATCGGCGAGACGATCATGGGGACCAGCACCTTGCCCACGATCCCGTCGATCTTGAACGCGCCGACGCCGGACGAGATCAAGGTTGCGCCGAGGAGACCGCCGATCAGCGCGTGGCTGCTGGAGCTCGGAAGCCCGAGCGACCACGTGACGAGGTTCCAGACGATGGCGCCGATCAGCGCCGAGATGATCACTGCCTGGGTGGACGTCTGTTCCTGGACGAGTCCCGAGCCGATGGTCTTGGCGACGGCCGTTCCGGCAAAGGCGCCGATGAAGTTGAACGCCGCGGCCATCGCGATCGCGTGGCGGGGATGGAGTGCCCGCGTCGCAACCGACGTGGCGATCGCGTTCGCGGTGTCGTGGAAGCCGTTGATGTAGTCGAACACGACGGCGAGCAGGACGACGACGACCAGCAGCAGCGTCACGCCTTCCATCCGACCCCGATGGTAGCGCCGGCAGTCGCGGGCCGCGGGACGTCGCTCGCGACCCCGCGGCGGCTATCCTTCGCGGATGCGCCTCTCGAGCCTCTTCTTCACCACCCTCCGCGACGACCCTGCGGATGCGGAGATGCCGTCGCATCGCCTGTTGCTCCGGGCCGGATACGTCCGGCAGCTCGGGTCAGGCATCTACTCCCTCCTGCCGCTCGGGTTCCGGGTCAACAAGCGGGTGGAGCAGGTCATCCGCGAGGAGATGGACCGGATCGGCTGCCAGGAGATGGAGATGCCGGTGGTCCACCCGGCCGATATCTGGCGTGCGAGCGGGCGCTACGACGTCATCGGGCCAGAGCTGACGCGGTTCAAGGACCGCGCGGGCCGGGACATGGTCCTGGCCATGACCC
>JAXDKX010000284.1:0-6018 GCA_034666905.1 Chloroflexota bacterium
CCACGTGGTCACTCGCGCCCCGCTCGATCGAGCCCGTCTGGCGAGCCTGATGGCCCGCGAACAGGAGCGATTCGCTCGAGAGCATCCGCGCTCCAAGGCCATGTTCGAGGTCGCCCGAGGTTCCCTCCTCGATGGTGTACCGATGCCCTGGATGGTCAAGTGGGCCGGACCCTTTCCACCGTACGTGGAAGCGGCCAGCGGCGCGCATTTCCAGTGCGTCGACGGTCATGACTACGTCGACTTCTGCCTGGGCGACACCGGCGCCATGGCCGGCCACGGCCCCAGCCCCACGGTCTCGGCCGTGGAGCGGCAGCTCCGCCGTGGCATCACCCACATGCTTCCCACCGAGGACGCCGCGTGGGTCGGGGAGGAGCTGACCCGCCGATTCGGGGTCGGGTCCTGGCAGTTCGCCCTCTCGGCGTCGGATGCCAATCGCTGGTCGCTCCGGCTGGCCCGCCAGATCACCGGCCGGTCCAAGGTCGTGGTTCACGATCATTGCTACCACGGTTCGGTCGACGAAGCCATCGCGTGGCTCGATGAGGCTGGCAACGTCGTCCCGGTTCGCGGCTCCGTCGGACCCCAGATCGACGTGGCACAGACGACCCGTGTCGTCGAGTTCAACGACGCCCATGCGCTCGAAGCGGCCCTTGTCGACGGCGGCGTCGCGGCCGTCCTGATCGAACCGGCCCTGACCAACGTCGGGATCGTGCTCCCCGAGCCCGGCTACCTGGACGCCGTGCGCGAGATCACCCGTCGAACCGGCACCCTCCTGATCATCGACGAGACCCATACGATCTGTGCCGGGCCCGGCGGTGCGACCGGCGCGTGGGGTCTGGACCCCGACCTGCTCGTGATCGGCAAGACGATCGGGGGCGGGATTCCGGTGGCGGCCTACGGATTCAGCGCCACGGTCGCCGAGCGTATCTCTGCCCTCGTCGAGCAGTCCGACGTCGGAGGAATCGGCGGGACGCTGGCGGGCTACGCGCTCTCCCTCGCGGCCACGCGCGCGACGCTGGGCGAGGTCCTGACGGCCGCGGCGTTCGAACGAATGATCCCGCTCGCCGAACGCTGGGAGGCCGGCGTCGCCGACGTCCTCCGCGAGCGTGACGTGCCGTGGCACGTGACTCGCCTGGGAGCCCGCGCCGAATACCACTTCATGCCGAACCCGCCACGCACCGGGGCCGAGCAATGGGCGAACTCCGATCCTGACCTCGAGCGCTTCCTCCACCTTTGGGCGATGAACCGGCGCGTCCTGATGACGCCGTTCCACAACATGGCGCTCATGTCACCGGCGACGACCGAGTCGGATGTCGATCGACACACGACGGTCTTCGGGGAGGCCGTCGAGGCACTCTTCGCCTAGCCGGGCAACGCCCGCTCCAGCCGCTCCAGGTGCTGCCCGAGATCGAGTGGCACCCGCTGCGGAAGCGCCGTGGGCGCTTCCCGGTTGCGTCGATCGATCGCCATGTTGGCCGCTGCCACCAGGCCTGTGAGCTTCGTCCGGGTTCGCGCCGCAGAGAGCCGCGAGGTTCGCGGTGCTCGTTCGAAAAGGGCGTCGATCTCCCCGAGGAGACGGCGCGCCTCCTTGTCGGACTCGATCCACGGCGGAGCGGCACCAGCGTTTCGCAGCATCCGATGGGCCATTGCCCACTCCCCGGAGCGGTCGTCGTCCTCGAGCGGCAAGCGCATCCCCTGGTGAGGCAGGTCGTCGAAGGCGCCGGCGTCGATGCCCTCCCGGATCTGGCGCTCGACCAGGCTCTCCCAGCTGTGCGCCGTCTGGCGGTTTCCCTGCGAATCGCGTCGCTGCGGACTCATGGGCTGATGGTAGCGGCGTTGACAGGCGAGGTGACACGCTCCGCTGCTACGGTTTGTGCGTGCAACTAGCCCACGATGGAACACTGATCGTCAGTGCGACGGACCTCGTCGGCTATCTCGCTTGCGACCATCTCGCGACCCTCGAGCTCGGGCGCGTCCAGCGCCTATGGGAGAAGCCCATCCGCAAGGACGATCCGACGATCGCCCTGATCCAGGAGAAGGGCGACCTGCACGAGGCCGAATACCTCGCGTCGCTCCGAGCCAGCGGCCAGTGGGTGATAGCAATCGCCAAGGACGCGCTGCGCACCCCGGACGAGCTGCGCGCGGCCCAGGCGATCACCCTCGACGCCATGCGAGCAGGCGCCGACGTCATCTTCCAGGCTACGTTCTTCGACGGTCGCTGGCGCGGGCACGCCGACTTCCTGTTCAAGCGCCCTGACCGCCCGAGCGAGCTCGGGAGCTGGAGCTACGACATCGCCGATACCAAGCTGGCGCGGTCCGTGAAGGGTGGAGCAATCCTCCAGATGTGCGTCTACGCGGACCTGCTCGAACGTGTCCAGGGAATCGCGCCGGAATGGCTCTTCGTCATCACCGGGGATCGCGTCCGGCATCCGTATCGGACGGACGACTTCTCCGCCTATTTCCGCCATGTTCGGGCGCGGTTCGACGCCCGGATCACCGAGGGTCTGTCCAACGGCCCCGCCGCAACCTATCCAGATCCCGTCGACCATTGCCGGATCTGCTCGTGGTACCCGATGTGCATCCAGCGCCGACGCGATGACGACCATCTGTCGATCGTGGCCGGCATGCGCCCTGTCGACACGGAGCGCCTGACCGCGGCCGGCGTGCCGACCCTCACGACGCTGGCCGGTCTGGAGCCAGATCGGTCGATCGAGGGCATTGGGCGTCCTCAGCTGACACGAGTCCGGGAGCAGGCGCGCCTCCAGCACCACGAGCAAACGACGCATCAGCGAGTGTTCGAGCTCATCACGCCGGATGCGGCCGAGACCGGCCGCGGACTCAGCTCCCTGCCCGAACCTTCGCAGTGGGATCTGTTCTTCGACATCGAGGCGGACCCGTGGGCAACCGAGGTTGGTCTCGAATACCTCCTCGGTGTCGTGGAGGAGGTGGACGGGCAACCGCATTACATCGATATCTGGGCGACCTCCCAGGAGGAGGAGAAGGCAGCATTCGAGCGATTCATTCGGCTCGTGATCGACAGGCTGGATGCCCACCCCGAGATGCACGTGTACCACTACGGCGGATACGAGGCGGGCGCGATCAAGCGCCTGATGCAGCGCCACGCTGCCTGTGTCGATGAGGTCGACCGACTGCTCCGCGGTGATGTCCTCGTCAACCTTCTCAACGTGGTCCGGCAGGGCATCCGAGCCTCGGTCGAGTCGTACTCGCTCAAGCAGATCGAGAAGTTCTACATGCCCACCCGCGAGGGTCCGGTGACCGAGGCGGGGTTCAGCGTCGTTGCCTTCGAATCGTGGCTCCGCGAGGGTGACGCCTCGATCCTCGAGGGCATCGCGTCGTACAACCGGGACGACTGCGTTTCGACGTGGTTGCTCCGCACGTGGCTGGAGGATCGACGCAGGGAGGCGGTAGCCCGTTGGCCGGAGCTTGCGCGGGACCGTCCCGTTACGACGGCACCGCTGCCGTCGCCCGCCGTCACCGATTGGCTCCGAGCGGTCGAGGAACGGGTCGCGGGACTGACGGGCGACCTTGGGCCGGACGATCACACGCGGGACGCAGAGGCTCGCCGCCTCCTGGCCGATCTGCTCGACTGGCACCGACGCGAGGAGAAGTCGCAATGGTGGCGCTGGTTCGAACTGAAGGACGACCTGACGGTCGAAGAGCTCGTCGGAGAGCGCGATGCCCTGGCTGGACTGGAGTTCATGGAGGAGTTCGAGGGCGACGGTGTGATGCGACACCGCCGTTACGGATTCCAACCACAGGATCACAACTTCGACCCAGGCGATGAGGTCTTCGCCAACGAAACGGGCAAGGCGGCCGGGACGATCGTTGCCATCGACGACGCCTCAGGAATTGTCGAGCTCAAGCGGTCGCGCAACTCCGCGTGGCCCCATCCTCGCGCCTTGATCGGAAGAGCACCCCTCGACAGCGGCGCGCAGAAGCAGGCAATGCTCCGAGTCGCGGACGCGGTCATCGCCCGAGGCATCGACGGCGATGGCCCCTATCGAGCGATCCGCGACATCCTGCTGCGCCTTGCACCCCGACGAGCCGAGAGTTGGGGCGGCCCACTCGTCGCGACCGGCGAGGACGTCCTCGACGCAGCTCGGCGGCTTGCGCTCGAGCTCGACCACGGCACGTTACCAATCCAGGGCCCGCCCGGGACCGGCAAGACGTACGCGGGAGCCCGGATGGTCCTCGATCTGGTGCGCACCGGCAAGCGAGTCGCTGTCACGGCGCAGTCCCACAAGACCATTAGCAATCTGCTCGAGGCCATCACGGCTGCGGCAATCGAGGAGGAGGTCCCGGTCCGGATTCTCCAGAAGGCCGATGCCGACCTCGCCCCCATCGCCGGCGTTGTCCGAGTCGAGAACAACGCCGACGTTGAGACCGCGATCGGAGCCCGCACGGTGGACGTCGCCGCTGGCACCGGCTGGCTCTTCGCCCGGCCAGAGTTCGATGATGCCTTCGACGTCCTGTTCGTCGACGAAGCCAGTCAGATGTCGCTGGCTAACGCGGTCGCGATCGGCACCTGCGCCACGTCGATCGTCCTCATCGGCGATCCGAACCAGCTCCCGATGGTTACCCAGGGCGTCCAGCCCGGCAAGGCCGCCTCGACATCCCTCGGCCATCTCATCGGCGACGATGCCACGATCTCGGCGGAGCGCGGGCTCTTCCTGGAGACAACTCGGCGGATGCACCCAGACGTCAACGCGTTCATCTCCCCGACGTTCTACGACGGACTCCTCGAGACGCATCCGGTTACACGAAGCCGCGTCGTAGACGGAAGCAACCCGGTCCTGTCCGGGTCAGGCGTCCGCTGGCTCGCCACGCCGCATACGGGCAATGGCCCGCGCTCGCGCCAGGAGGCGGAGGTCGTCGCCGCGGCAGTGGCGGCGCTGGTCGAGATGACCTGGCAGGACGAGCATGGGCGTCACCTGCCCATCTCCGTCGAGGACGTCATCGTCGTCGCGCCCTACAACGCGCAAGTCGCCGAGATCCAGGCCGCGCTGGTACGAAGAATCGGGACCCGTGGCAACGTTGGGACGGTCGACAAGTTCCAGGGCCGCGAAGGGGTGGTAGCCATCTATTCGATGGCCAGCTCCAGCCGCGAGGACGCTCCGCGCGACATGAGCTTCCTCTACTCGAGGAACCGCCTCAACGTTGCCATCTCGCGCGCCCGGAGCGTTGCCTTGCTCGTAGCCTCACCCAAGCTCCTTGAGGCCGGCTGCCGAACACCCGAGCAGATGCGGATGGTCGACGCGATGTGCCGGTTCGTGGAGGTCGCTGCGGCCGAGGCGGGAGATCGCTGACCCGCCTCGATATGCTGCGCCGCACATGACCACGACCGCCGCCATCCTGTCCCCGAGCCGGCTCTACCAGCTGCGCAAGCGCACGGTGTGGTCCCTGGTTGCCGGGGTCGCGTTCGGCAGCATCGGCTATATCGCGGCCGGCACCGTCGGGACGATCGTGGCCAGGGATCTCGCCGGAACGACCGCGTGGAGTGGCGCGCCGGGCGCAGCGGTCATCCTCGGGGCAGCAGCCGCGTCGACCCTCCTGGCGCGGCTGATGGCCGCCCGGGGTCGTCGCGCCGGCCTGACCCTTGGGTACGCCGTCGGGGTCGCCGGGGCCTTCGTGGCCTCGGTCGCGGTTGTCGCCCGATCGATGCCGCTGCTGCTCGTCGGCATGGTCCTGATTGGGTTCGCGAACAGCGCGAATCAGCTGTCGCGCTACACCGCCGCCGACCTCTATCCTCCGGCGCGCCGCGCATCGGCGATCGGGATCGTGGTCTGGGGTGCGACGGTTGGGGCGGTGGTCGGCCCCAACCTGGTCGGCTGGGCCGGCGACCTCGGGCAGCGCTTCGGACTTCCCGCGCTGGCCGGGATCTACCTGGTCCCGGTCGTGTTCGTCGGCGTCGCTGCGATCCTGTCGTACGCGATGCTCCGGCCCGACCCATACACGCTGGCCGATCGTGTGGGGGAATCGGATGCGGTCGGTCAGGGCGAG
>JAXDKX010000285.1:0-11042 GCA_034666905.1 Chloroflexota bacterium
CTCGCCGGTTCCGACCCGCCCGGCGAGCATCTCGAACAGGATCTCGCCCGACAGGATGGACCGACCGAGGTCGCCGGACCAGCCCGCATAGCGGTCGTCGCGCAACTGCTGGAGCGTTCCACGTTCGATCATCTCCGCGGCCGCGAGCAGTGATCGCGCCAGCGTATCGATGCCACCGATGTGGCCGTGGAACAGGTCGGCCCGGGCCAGGCTCTGGCGGCGCAGCTTCGTGTCGAAGTTGAACCCCCCGGTCGTGAACCCGCCGTTACGCACGATCTCGTAGACCGCCAGTGACAGCTCGTCGACCGAATTCGGGAACTGGTCGGTGTCCCAGCCATTCTGGTAGTCGCCTCGGTTGGCGTCGATACTGCCAAAGACGCCGTGGGTGATGGCGTAGGCCACCTCGTGATGGAAGCTGTGCCCGGCGAGGGTCGCGTGGTTGACCTCCAGGTTCAGGCGGTACTCGCCGGCGAGGTCGTGTCGCTCGAGGAATCCGAGGATGCTCGCGCCGTCGTAGTCGTACTGGTGCTTCGTCGGCTCCTGTGGCTTGGGCTCGATCAGCAGGGTGCCCTTGAAGCCGATTCGGTGCTTGTGCTCGGCGACCATCGAGAGGAAGCGGGCGAGCTGCGCCTCCTCGCGCGCGAGGTCCGTGTTGAGGAGCGTTTCGTAACCCTCGCGCCCACCCCAGAGCACGTAATTCGAACCGTCCAGCCGCTTCGTGGCCTCGAGCATCGCCTTCACCTGGGCGGCGGCGTACGCGAACACCTCCGGGTCGGGGTTCGTGGCCGCGCCCGCGGCGTAGCGCGGATGGCTGAACAGGTTGGCGGTGCCCCACAGCAGCTTCACGCCCGTCCGGGACATGTGCCCGGCGGCCCGATCCACCATCGCCCCGAGATTCGCCTGGCTCTCGGCGAACGTCGCGCCGTCGGGTGCGATGTCGTGGTCGTGGAAGCAGAAGAACGGGACACCGAGCTTCTCGATGAACTCGAAGGCTGCGTCCAGCTTGGCCCTGGCGGCCAGCATCGGGTCGAGCCGGGGATCGAGCCAGGGCCGGTCGAACGTGCCGGTCCCGAACACATCGGAACCCGGCCAGTTGAAGGAGTGCCACAGGCAGACCGCGATCCGGAGGTGGTCCTCCATCCGCTTGCCGAGCACAATGCGATCCGGCTGGTAGACCTTGAATGAAAACGGGTCGCTCGAATCGAGGCCGCCGAATGGGATAGGCCCGGTGACCTCGCTGAAGAACCCTTCGCTCACGCCCGATCCTCCTTGTGCCAGCGACGCCGGTCCCGAGCAGCCCTTCGAGTGGCGGAGCTTAGCACCGGACCGCATCCACTCGCCCCGTCGCGCGGAGGCACGACGAGGCGAGCGAACCTGGCTGCCTGAGGGTCAATCGCGAGGCGTTCTCGGCTGGTTGAGTGGCAACCCCGTCTCGCCAACATAGACCTTGAAGATCTTCCAGGCGTCGGGGTTGTCTGCCGGCTCGAGGTCGCCGTTCGTCACCAGCAGGGACTTCCCACTGAACGCGAGCCCCCACGGCGAGTGGAACAGGGGACTCGAGATTCGTCGGATCTCGTTGCCCGCCGGGTCGAGGACCGCGATCTGGTTGGGGCCGAGCAGGCTCACGTAGAGATCGCCCGATTTGGCGAAAGCCAGGCCGGTCGCCTGGGGCGGCGCCTGGCCTTCCACGAGCGGGAATCGGTGGACCAGCTCTAGGTCCGAGGCCGCCGGGTGGTCGACGAGCCGGACCCGGTAGATGGCCGCCTCGAGCGGGAACTCGGCGGAGACCGTGATCGAGAAGTACAGCCATTGGCCGGTCGGATCGATTCGGCCGCCAAGCGGCCCGCCGGCGAAGCCGAAGTAGCCGGTCAGCCGCGGATCGGTGAACCAGATCGACGGCGTGCCGTCGGGCGTCACGCGCCAGATGCGGGGCTTGTCGTCGGGGACGTAGAGGTTGCCGGCCTCGTCGAACACGAGGTCGTTCCACATCGCCTTCATCCAGTCGCCACTCAGGCCCGAATCCACGGGCACCTGGGAGAAGACTTCGGGGGCGGCTGGATGCTGGCCCAGGTCGAGGCGCAGGATCCGGCCGTTCATGTCCGCGACATAGAGCTGGTGGCGAGGCTTCGGGTTGCCATCGAGGGCGAGTCCGAACAGGCCCATGTCGGAGTTCGCCGCAGTCGGGATGACGGTCGTGGCCACGAGGTTGCCGTCCTCGTCGTAGGTGAAGACGCGTTCGCCATCGGAGTTGACATGCCCGGCGAAAAAGTCGCCGGCACTGGTCGAGACGTAGACCCGCTTGTCGTCGACGGCGATGCCGAACGGATGGCCGGGCGCGGGCGCGCTGGCAAAGACCGTGACGTCACCGATCGCCGGCTGGGCTGCCGGGCTGGCGGCCAGGGCGGGCGTGATCCCCGGCCCCAGCGCGATGGCCGCAAGGAAGGCGAGCAGCCCCCTTGCGGTTCGCCGTCGATTCACTCGGGCGCCCGGCGAGCCTCGCCACCGAGCTTGATTGTTGATCTGCCGAACCATCGCGTGTCCTCCTGCATCCTGGACGAGCCGGCCATGTCCGCCTCGCCTCCGTTCAAGAGGACGACGATCACCCGTCCGCGAATCGACAGATATGCTGTCGCGTGATGGAGCTCGGCCTGTATACGGACTCGGTCCCCGATCTCGACTTCGAATCGGCGCTCGACCTGGCCGCCAGCATCGGCGCGACGGGCATCGAGATCGCCACGGGCGGTCAGTCGGCGGCTCCGCACATGCGGGTCTTCGAGCTCCTCGAAGACGAACGGAAGCGCGCTGCGTTCCACGATGCGTTCGACCGGCGCGGCCTGCGCATTGCGGCCCTGAATTGCTCCGCGTGGCCGCTCCATCCAGTGGTCGGCGACGCCCACCTCGAGATCATCCGGGCCACCATTCGCCTGGCCGGCCAGCTCGACGTTCGGCGGATCGTGACCATGTCCGGCACCCCTGGCGACGGCCGCGATGCCTCCACCTTCAACTGGATCTGGTATCCATGGCCGCAGGATGCGATCGACCTCCGCGAGCGCCAGTGGGCGATCGCCATCCCGTTCTGGCGGGACCTGGCCGCCTACGCCGCCGATCACGGCGTGACCTCGATCGCGTTCGAGCTTCACCCGCTCCATCTCGCCTACAACGTGCCGACGCTGCTGCGGATGCGCGACGAGGTCGGGCCGATCATCGGTGCCAACCTCGATCCCTCGCACCTGTTCTGGCAGCAGATGGACCCGTTGGCCGCGATCCACGCCCTCGGATCGGCGGTCCAGCACGTCCACCTCAAGGACACCGAGCTGGTCCCCGACCAGGTCGCCCTCGCCGGCGTCCTGGACGGCCGCCCGTTCGACGATCCGACGCAGCGGGCCTGGAACTTCCGGACGGTGGGCCGCGGGCATGACGCAGCGTTCTGGGGACGGTTCGTCGAGGCGCTGGTCGCCGTCGGCTACGACGATGTGCTGAGCATCGAGAACGAGGATGCGCGCCAGGACCCCGTCGACGGTGTGACCGAGGCGGCACGGTTCATGACGGACGTTCTGGCGTCGGCCAGGACCTGACGAGCGCGGTCAGCGCTGCGGGAAGGCCGGCAGATCGACCCGGCTCGGCCATGACTCGGAGGCTAGACCGTCCCGGGGTCGGCCCAGCAGATACCCCTGTCCGAAAGGAACCGCGAGCGCGCGGAGGGCATCGAGCTCCTTCGAGGTCTCGATCCCCTCGGCAACGAGGCGGAGCCCACGCTTGACGGCGAAATAGCCCATGCCCGCGATGAGCGCCTGCCGGGCGGGCTCCGAGTCGACGCTCCGGACGAGGTCGATGTCGATCTTCACGAAATCCGGGTCGAGCTCGAGGATATGGCGAAAGCTCGCGTACCCGGCGCCCGCGTCGTCGACGGCGAGGCGAACCGTGGAACCCAGCTCCTTGAGCTCGCGCCGCAGTCCCTTGTAGTCATCGATCGCGACATGCTCGGTGATCTCGAGGACGATCGGCCGTGGCACGATCGCCAGGAGCGCCGCGAGGTGCCCGGACAGGACCAGCTCAGGTGACGCGTTCAGGCTCAGGAACGTGCTCACCGGCAGCCGCTCGCTGGCCGCGATCGAGACCTTGAGACAGGCGATCTCCAGGTCGATTCCGAGGCCTGCCCGCGCCGCGTCGGCGAAGACCACGTTGGGAGCGCGTCCGTCAGTGAACCGGGTGAGCGCTTCGTGTCCGACCACGGAGCCGTCCCACAGGTCCACGATCGGCTGGAAGAACGGGGTGAAGGCCGATGTGTCGATCACCGCCTGGAGCGCCGTCCGATCGGCTGCCACGCGCCGCCGCACCCCAAGGCCGGGACGGATCAGGGTCCCGACGATCGAGCCGAAGGTCACAAGGGCGGGTAATCGCTCGACGAGGAGCGCGGCGGTCGCCGGGTCGTACGCCGCGATCCCGATCAAGCCGACGGTATCGCCGGGACACGCGAACGGCGCGTAGGCGACGCTATGGATGCCGGCGCCGTTGATGGCCTCGGCGGACCCGAGGTCCGGAGAGCTCGGTCGCCAGACCTCGACCCACGGTCCGCCCGCGGCGCGGTCGCGCAGGGGGCGGAGGCGCGAGTCGGGGATCACGCCGCCCGCTCCGACCAGCTCCGAGTTGAGGCCCTCGACAGCGAGCACCCAGCCGGTTTCGGGTTCGAGGATCACGACGAATGCTGACTCGACATTGGTGAGGCTGACGATCTCGGAGCAAGCCGTGGACGCGATCTCCTCGGGTGGCGCCTCGGGATCGATTCGGGCGAGTGCGGACTCGATCGACTCTCGCTCCCGGGCATCGCGCTCGAGGGCGCTCTCGAGGGCACGCTCGCGGGTCACGTCCCGGTCGGACTGCATGTAGCCGATGTGGCGGCCGGCGGAATCGGACATTCCCGAGATCACCGCCTCGACCTCGAAATGCGTGCCGTCCTTGCGCCGATTGACGATCGAGCCCGTCCACGTCTTGCCCGCCGCGGCTGCGGCCCACAGCTCCGCGAAGAAGGCCGGCTCGTGGGCGCCGCTGTCGACGATGCTGGCATGGTGACCGACGATTTCGGCTGGCGCATACCCGTAGACGCGGCTGAACGACGGGTTGACGTAGCTGACAACGTTCTCCAGGTCCTGCATCCAGATCGAATCGGCGGTCTGCTCGACGGCCGAGGCGAGGCGCGCAAGCTCGGCTTCCGCTGCCAGGTGCTCGGTGATGTCCTGCATGGTGCCGACGAAGGTGATCGCGACGCCGTCGCGATCGCGGACGATCTCACCGATATCCCGGATGACCCGGATCGAGCCATCGGGCCGAAGGAGCCGGTACTGGATGTCGAGCGGAATCGCCTCGAGCGGCAGCGCTGGGTCGGGCGCCGCGATCGATCGGTCGTCCGGATGGACGAATGCCAGGAAGGCATCGACCGTGCCGCCGAAAGCGCCCGGCTCCACCCCGACGATCCGGCACGCCTCGTCCGACAGCCAAAGGGTTCCAGTCGGGAACTCCTGTTCCCAGCTGCCGATATGGGCGATGCGCTGCGCCTCGCCGAGATGATGCTGGCTGAGCCTCAGGTCCTCGACCAGCTGCATTCGGTCCGCCTCCGCCCGCTTCTGCTCCGTCAGGTCGATGTAGACGCCGATCGCGGCAGGCCCGTCCGGAAGGACGAGGCTGGTCCGGTGCACCTGGACCGGGATCTCGGTGCCATCGAACGCAACGATCACCGTGTCGAACGTCGTGGTGGCAAGGCCGCGCGGGTCGCCCCTGGTCGCCATCGCCATCAGGGCGGGGATAGCGTGCGGCGCCACACGCGCCACGCCGGGATGGCCGATCAGCTGGGTGGGATCGTCGCAGCGGAGCAGCGTGAGGATGGCCTCGTTGGCATCGAGGATCATCCCGTCCCGCTGCGTCGTCATCGGGATCGCCGACTGTTCGAAGACGGCGCGAAAGCGCGCCTCACTGGCGTGAAGCGCGACCTCGGCGTCGTTCGGAAGCGGGCTCGCGAGCGCAGGGGAGCGGTGGCCCGATTCCCGGACGGTCATTGACGGAACCGCCGATGCGGCGCGCCCTGATCTCAGACCGGTTCGCGCCGGAAGATCCCGAGGGCCCAGATCACGATCAGCTCGACCACCGTCCAGCCAACGAAGGCCACGACCGCCGTGATGTCGAGGGTCGAACCCGCAGCGTGGAGCGCGTCGGTTCGGAGGATCCCCTGGAATGGCGCGACGAACACCTGGCTGAGGTTGAGAATCCCCGACACGAGGCCGTTGGCTTCCCTGGCGTCCAGGAGAAGCAGGATGAATCGGGCACCGATCAGCACCTGGATCAGCCCGAACACCAGGACGACGATCCGGCGGGCCATCTCCTGGGTTCCGGGTCCAGCCGTGCGGATTCGCCTGGTGTCCGTCCGAACCGTTTGCTCCGGCGTGCTCGCCTGGGTCGGTGATGGAACCGCGGCCGGAGTGGATTCCTCGGTCACGACTGTCTCGTCGACTCGATCGACGGTCATCTGCTTCCTCCTGCGCCTTGCGCTGCTGGCATCCGGGGGAAGCGGGGCACCAAGGGCACCGCCGGGAGACGAACCACGGCCACTGCTGTGTCTTGCACGGTGGCAGGTCAACCTGCTATTGTCAACTGTGGTTGCATCTATCTACTCTAGTTAGGGCACAAGCCGATGATGACGCTGTCCTTCGGGTCGGTGCTGAGGCAGGCGCGCGAAGTGCGCGGACTCTCCGCGATCGAGACCGCGCGCACCGCCGGGATCTCCTCGGCGTACCTGAGCAAGCTCGAGAACGACTCGGTCAAGAAGCCGTCACCCCAGGTCCTCCACCAGCTCGCCGAAGTCCTCGCCGTGCCCTATGCGGAGCTCATGACCCTCGTCGGGTACCGGGTACCCGGCGTCGAGCAGCCGACGGATGCGGCCCGTCTCAACGCGGCGCTCTTCGCCGACCTGACCGACGAGGAGCGAGACGAGCTCGTCGAGTACCTGGCCTGGTATCGCGCGAGGGACGGATCGAGGCGCCGCGGCGGCAAGCTGGCGTCAGGGCAACGCCCGACGCCATAGCGTCCGCCGACCCCGACAGCGGGTCGCTCCTTGGTGGTACAGTGAGCGAGTCGGCGATGTTCTGATAGATTTGAGTAGGTTTTGACCCGCTCCTCAGTCCACGATCCGGACTGGCTGGGCCTTTCCGAAGCCAGCCACGTGCTCGGCGTCTCACCCGCCACCCTGCGCCGCTGGAGCGATGCCGGCCGGCTTCGGGTCTTCACGACACCAGGCGGCCACCGACGCTTCTCGCGAGCGGCGCTGGAACGCCTGCTGCCAACCGATCGGTCGCGCCGACCCTCGCTTGCGGGCGCGGGGTTCACCCCCAGTCGAATCGCGCGGACCTATCGCCGAGCGAGTCGCGATGCGGCCCCGGAGTTGCCCTGGGTCCTCACCCTGAGCGACGACCAGCGCGTGCTCTTCCGGGAGCGAGGCCACGTCCTCGCCGCGAGCCTCCTCCAATACCTGGATGCGACCCAACCGGAGACCGCGGCCCGGCATCTCGAAGAGGCGTCGGTCACCGCCGCCGAGTACGGCCGCGTCGCCGCGTCGCTCGGCCTGTCCCTCAGCCAGACGGTCGAGGGCTTCCTGCGATTTCGGACGCCGTTCCATCACGAGCTGGCACTTGCCGCTCGCCGGCGCGGGTTCGACACGCCCGAGACCACCGACCTGCTGGAGACGGCCGAACGGGCCATGGATCGCCTCCTCGTGGCGACGATGACGGGCCACGGCCTGGCCAGCGGCCGGCGCCGACCCGCGCGTCCCGTCGCGGCCACCGTGACCGCGGGATCCTGACCGTGCCCGCGCCGAGGCCTGCGCCCGTACCCACGCCAGCGCCTGATGCTGTCGTCGCGTTCGTCACGCATGCGCGCCACGTCCCCGCACAGGAACGCGAACGCTTCGCAGCCCGGTTGACGGACGACGCGATCGGCGGCGGGCTTCGGCTCGAGACCTGTCATCGAGTCGAGGCCTACGTCGTCGCCACCGACGATCGCGCGATCCGCGCGCTCGATGCCGCGCTCCCAGCTGGGGGCCGGCTGCTCAAGGGCGACGCGGCGGTCCGCCACGCCGTCGCGGTTGCCGTCGGCCGGGATTCGATCGTGGTCGGCGAGGACCAGGTTCTCCACCAGATGCGCGAATCGGTCGACGCAGCGCGCGGGCATGGTCTCGACCCGACCCTGGAGCGGCTGTTCGCGGTTGCGTTGCGTGCCGGCCGGCGAGCCCGATCGTGGCGCCAGGGTCCCGGTCGATCGCTCGCCGACGTCGCGCTGGCAGCGATCGAGCGGCAGTCAGGGTCCGTTCGCGATCGCGAGATCCTCGTGGTCGGGGCCGGGCGAATTGGTCGGCTTGCCGTCGCTGCAGCCACCGCCTCGGGAGCGTCAGTCTGGATCGCCAATCGATCCGAGGAGCACGCCGTGGCCATCACGGCGAGTACTGGCGCCCGTCTCGAGGCGTTCGACCCGGGTGCAGGCGCGGGCCGGTTCGCCGGCATCGTGGTAGCGCTCGGTGGCCCGTGGCCGATTGGTCCGGAGACGCTCGCCGCGCTGGCCTCGAGCCCGACAGTCGTGGTCGATCTCTCCGTCCCGGCGGCGGTGCCGGAATCGGCCTCCGAAGTCTTCGGCAGGCGCCTCGTCCCGGCCGATGCACTCGCGCTCGCCGGCGACGGTTTGCCTGGCCTGGACCGCGGCTCCCTCGCCCGGCTGGACGCCCTCGTGGACTCGACAGCCGGGAAGTTCGTCGACTGGCTCGGGGTTCGCGATGGACGCACCACGGCCGAGGCGCTCGTGGCGCACGCCGACCGGGAGCGACAGGCGGAGGTCGACGCGTTGTGGCGGATGTTGCCCGACCTCGAGCCCGACGCGCGGGACGCGATCGAGCGGATGAGCCGGCACCTTGCGAGCCGGCTGCTACGCGAACCGCTCGAGCGCCTTGGCCGCGACGCGGATGGACGTGCCGAGCAGGCGGCACGTAAGCTGTTCGCCCTGTGACCGAGGGAGAGATCCGGATTGGCACCCGGGGCAGCGCCCTCGCCCTCGCCCAGGCTCGCCTCGTCTCAGACGCGATCGAGAAACAGGGGGGGCGGACACGCTTCGTGATCGTCGAGACCGCCGGCGATCGTCGGATGCCGGACACCGCATGGGGTGAAGGGGCCTTCGTCGCCGCGATCGAGGGTGCGCTGCTCGACCATCGCGTCGACGTCGCGGTCCACAGCGCCAAGGACGTGCCGACCGAGGAGGATCCGCGAGTGCGGATCGGCGCCTATCTGTCCCGCGCGGATCCCCGCGATGCCCTCGTCGTCCGCGCGGGATCACAAGAGCGGCGACTCGACGACCTGCCTATGCATTCGCGCGTCGGGACCGACAGCCCGCGGCGGATGGGCTTCCTGCTGGCCCGTCGCCCTGACCTCGTGGTGCATCCCCTGCATGGCAACGTGGACACCCGGCTGCGCCGGCTCGACGATGGCGAGACGGATGCGCTCGTGCTCGCGTGCGCCGGCCTCGACCGGATGGGGCTTGCCGACCGGATCGCGGAGCGCCTCGAGCCCGGGATCCTGCCTCCCGCTCCCGGCCAGGGTGCGATCGCGATCCAGGTGCGCCGGGACGACGGTCCGCTGTCCGTATTGCTGGCGACGATCGACGACGAAGGCACCCGCCTTGCCGTCGAAGCCGAGCGGGCGTTCCTGCACGCATCCGGGGGCGGCTGCCGTGCCCCGATCGGAGCGCTGGCCACGATCCACGGCCAGGAGCTGGACCTGCTGGGCGGATACGCCAGCCCGGACGGCTCCCAGACCGCCATCGACCGACGTCGTGGTCCGATCGCGGACGGTGCCGCCGTCGCCGTCGAGCTCGCGACACGCCTCGACTCCCGGGCTCGCATTCGGACGATCGCGGCCGCCGCCAAGTCCCGGGCGCCGTTGCCGATGGCACCGCGGGTGCTCGTCACTCGCGCCACCGAGCAGGCCGATGGCCTCATCGCGGCGCTCTGTGACGCAGGCCTCGATCCCGTGCCGGTTCCGACGATCGTCGTCGAGCTCGCACCAGGGGACGAGCTGGATGCCGCGGTTGCGCACATTGGCGAATACCGCTGGGTCGTCGTCACGAGCGCGAATGGCGCACGCGGGGTCCTTGAGGCGTCGCGGCGCGTGGGTGCGGCCCGGCATGCGGTCAGATGGGCGGCGGTTGGGCAGGGCACGGGAGCCCTCCTCGAGCGGGAGGAGATCGAGGTCGATTTCCGACCCAGTCGAGCCAGCGGCGAAGCGCTGGCCGACGAGTTGCCGGTGGCCCGGGGCGACCGGGTCCTGCTCGTCCGCGGCGATCTCGCGAGCGCCCGGATGGCGATGGCGCTGCGGGCTCGAGGCGCGCAGGTCGACGACATCGTCGCCTATCGAACGCGCGAGGCTCCGCCCTCCTCGGGCGTGCTGCTCCGTCGTGCCATGGCCGACGGGCCACTCCAGGCCATCGTCTTCACGAGCGGCTCCACGGTCCGGGGCCTCGTGGCGCTCGCCCTCGCCGAGAACCTGCACGTTGCCTCCATCCCATCGGTCTGCATCGGCGAGGAAACCGCACGACGTGCTCGCGCTGCCGGGTTCACCGTGATCGGCATCGCCACGACGGCCGACGCACTGACGCTCGCCACCGCGACGGCGGATGCGCTGGCGGCTCACGCAGAGGAGATCCGATGACGCTCGACGTTGACGCGCTCCCGGGTGCCGGGATCGCCGCACCGGGACAGCCCCTGCTCCACAGGGCGCGGCGTCTGCGGCGGACACCCGCGCTGCGAGCGCTCGTCCGCGAGACGAGGCTCCATCCATCGATGCTCGTCGCACCGCTCTTCGTTCGCCCGGGAACGGGCGTCCGGGAGCCGATCGACTCGATGCCCGGTGTCGCCCGCATGTCGCCGGACGTCGCGGCTGACGAGGCCTCGCGGCTGGCAGGACTGGGCGTGGGTGGGGTCCTCCTCTTCGGACTGCCCGAGGCCAAGGACCCAGTCG
>JAXDKX010000286.1:0-3023 GCA_034666905.1 Chloroflexota bacterium
CCGACCCCGATGACATCCCAGTCGCTGCCGAGGATGTTGGCGCGATGGCCGGCGGAGTCCATGAACATCTGCTGGATGGCGGCCGTGGCCTGGTCGTCCGGGTAGGTGTTCCAGCCGATGTTCTCGCCGGCGATCTTGTAGCAGTAGCCGATCGCGGAGAGCTTGTCGAAGACTCGACCGGCGCCGGGGATGTCGTGGCTGAAGTAGTCCCGGTCGATCATGTCCTTGCTGCGCCACCGCGCAACCGAGGTCAGGGTGGAGTCCAGCTTGAGGGCACTGAGCCCCGCGTTCGCGCGAGCTCGGTTGGTCAGGCTGATCAACTCGGACTCGGCCGAGGAATCGAAGGAGGCGCCGTCCCAGGCCAGGCTTCGCGCCGGCGCGGCCATCGTCACGACGGAGGTCAGACCGAACAGGAGCGCGATCGCGAGTGCCGTTCGGCGCGATGCGTGACGCGGGGCTGGGTTCGTGGCGAGCGACATCCGATCCGGAACCTCCGTGCGCAACCGGCGGGGCTCCGGTGCTCAGGTCACCGTAGGTGGAGGGCGACCCAAAATCCTTCGTGCGAAGGTCCGGGTTGAGCGGGGTTCAGTGGTACCGGCTGGTCTTGGCAGGTCTTGGGACCATTGGTGCGATGGGGTTCGGTCCGGCTCGGTGCACCTGCCCGGGATGCCCGTGCCCGAGATCGGCGGCCTTCCCGCTATACTCCCGTCGCTCGGCCCGCCTGCGAGGCGGGAACGCCACGCACGAGCACCCCGGTGGTGGCCTTAGCTCAATGGCAGAGCATCGGATTGTGGCTCCGAAGGTTACGGGTTCGAGCCCCGTAGGCCACCCCACCTCCCACGGCAAACCGGTCCGATGACGGCGGTAGTCGGCTCTCAGGCGCAAGGGGCGACGAGGAGTTGGACGTCCCTTACGCGGGCGGCTTCCAGACGAACTCGATTCCCCGGTCGACATATCCAAGACCTCGCCGAACCCAATTTGCCAGGCTACCGTCGAGCTGGATTCGATCGTCGGAGTCGAGTGTCGGCAGGAGCGCCACATAGGTAGCGACCTGGTAGAAGGCGCCCACCGTGAGGGCGAGGTCCCCGGCGACAGCGAGCCGGTCAGGCGGAACGTCCTCGGCCCAGCGGGCTAGATACGCCGATCGCATCGCTCGGCGGGCCTCGATGTCATCGGTGCGGATCAGGTAGGTGGCCAGATCGACGAATGGGTGGCCGATCGAAGCGTCGGACCAGTCGAAGACGACGAATCCGTCCCCGCTTACGGCGATATTCCAGGGATGAAAGTCGCCATGGATGAGCGTTGCGGACGGCCCCAGGTCATCGAGCCTCCGGCAAGCATCGACAACGTCCGGGAGCGCCGCGTCAAGCCTGGCCCGCTCGTCGCTGGTCAGGCTGGCAGCCAGCAACGGATGCTCGACCAGTGCCGGTATGTCAGCCGCCAACGCATCCAAACCGCGACTTGGAGCCCCAGCACCCCCCAGCTCGGCCGTCGACCCCAGCAGGGCCCGCTGGATCGTGGCGTGCACATCGAGGCCCCTGGCCCATTGAGCGGCCGGCTCGTCTCCGAGGAAGCGTTGACCGAGGTCTCGCATCAGCAGCCAGCCCTCGGTCGGCTCGATCGCGATGACGTCGGGAACGAGGCCTGGCACCTGATTGGCGAGGACACGCGTCAGGGCAGCCTCATGATGGAAGACAGCGGCCGAGCACTTCAGGTAGGCAGGACCCGTGCCTGTCTCCGCTCGGAGCACGACAGACAGTCCCCACATGTAGTGGAGGCGCGGAACGTCGATCGCCGGAGTCCCGGCATCCCCAAGCGTCTCGACCATCCATTCGGATGTACGGGCGAACCAACCCGGGCGTGACCAGATCGGTCGGAGGGTTGAGGGACCGGCCGCTCGTTCGGCAATCCATCTCGCGAACGGCTCCCGCGCTGTTGGCGGATTGATGCGGGCGCTTTGAATGCCGTCGATCTCCGTCCACCCAAGGTGAGCCGGCGCAACCACGTCCCGAGGCTCAAGCTCGACCAGGACGGCGGTGGGTGGGTTACCCGCGCTCCACTCGAGAGCGGTGATGCGCAGGATGGGGGTCGAGACACCCAGCAGCGCCTCGGCAGATGTGGCGATGGTCTCGGCGGTGGCTTCGCCCGCGACGGCGACTCGCGGAAACGCCGCGACGCTCAGGCCTGCCTCAGGATGGGACGTGAGGATGGTCCGAAGATCGGAACTGGGGATCAGGAATACGATCTCCGAGCCATCACCGTCAATCGACATCGCCGCGATGATCCCTCCGCGTCATTGCCAACAATTCGCAGGGCTCGAGCATGTTGCCAGTGCGTGGGATCTCCGAGTGCACGCCGCGCCGGGCGCGACCCGAGCCAAAGAATAGCGACACCGGCGCTGAGTGTCCCAGGGCCGAGGGCTCCGAAGGTTACCGGTTCGAGCCCCGTAGGCCACGCAAAGGGTTGCACCTCGGTTGCCGTGTGCCTACGATGTGGTGGCCCTGAGCTGTTCACGTACGGGGCCCGTCCACGTCCGCTTCGGCGGCTGGATGCATGGGCCCGCGATGAACCGCCGGGAGTGGAGGAATCCGCTATGGCGACCGTGACCTTCGAAGGGGTCAACAAGAACTACGGCGATTTCCAGGCCGTCAAGGACCTCAACCTGGAAATCGGAGACGGCGAGTTCATGGTCCTGGTCGGACCGTCGGGCTGTGGCAAGACGACCAGCCTCCGGATGATCGCCGGGCTCGAGGAGATCACCAGCGGCACGCTTCGGATCGGCGACCGGGTCGTCAACGACGTTCCGCCCAAGGACCGTGACATCGCGATGGTCTTCCAGAGCTACGCGCTCTACCCGCACATGTCCGTCCGCGAGAACCTGGCGTTCGGACTGAAGCTGCGCAAGGTGCCCAAGGCGGAGATCGAGCGCCGGGTGAACGAGACGGCCGAGACGATCCAGCTCGGCAAGCTGCTCGATCGAAAGCCAAAGGAGCTCTCCGGCGGCCAGCGCCAGCGCGTCGCGC
>JAXDKX010000287.1:0-2825 GCA_034666905.1 Chloroflexota bacterium
GCGCGCAGTCGGCCTGGCTTCCACCTCCGCCGTCCACCACCACCTCCAGATCCTCGAGCGCGAGGGGTACCTGGAACGCGGTGCTGCCCAGTCCCGGGCGATCCGCCTGACCCCCACCGCGGCGATCCGGCTGGGCCTCACCAGCGAGCTGGTGCCGCAATCCACCGCCGGGGACGCGCGGGTCCTTCCGATCATCGGTGAGATCGCCGCAGGCGGCCCGATCGAGGCCTACCAGGACGCATCGGAGACGATGGCGGTCCCCGATCTCCTTGCGCCGAGCGGCGACGCGTACGTCCTGCGGGTCCGCGGCGACTCGATGATCGAGGCGCACATCGCGGATGGGGACTTCGTGCTCATCCGCCCACAGACCACGGCCCGGAACGGGGACATCGTGGTCGCGCAAGTCGAGGAGAATGCGGTGACCCTCAAGCGCTTCTTCAAGGAGAAGGACCAGATCCGGCTCCAACCGGCAAATCCGGCATATCCCGCCCAGTTCTACGACGACGTCAGGATCCAAGGCAAACTGATCGGGGTCATTCGACGGCTTGACTGAGGGCGGGCCGCAGGACGGCCGATACCGGCGTTGGTCGGCTTCGCCGTTCGCTCACGCACTCAAAGTGCGCTCGCTCTCTTGCTCGCCGCCCGCCTTGGCTTCGACCGCCCGGCGGCCCGATTCTCGGATAGTCGAGAGCTTGGGAACTCGGCCAGACGGAGTGGATATCCACAGGTTCATCCACATTGGGCGCACAGGGGTCTGAAGTTGGTGGAGCCGGGCTTGTCGGCATCGCCGCTTCGGTGATGGATCAGCCTTGGGACGCCTACACAATGACGGCCCCACTGCCAGTTGGAGTCCCACCCGCGTGATCGACCGCCTGCCGCCGCAAAGTCTTGAGGCCGAGCAATCGGTGCTCGGCGCGATGCTGATCGATCGCGACGCCGTGATCGAAGTGGCCGAGTTCCTGCGACCGGCCGACTTCTATCGGCAGGCCAACGGACGGATCTACGCGGCCGTGCTGGACCTCTTCGAGCGGCGTGAGCCGATCGACATCGTCACCGTGGCCGAGTCGCTCGAACGACGTGACGAGCTCGAGGCCGTCGGAGGGCGGGCCTACCTCTCCAGCCTCTCCAACGAGACGCCCACCGCGGTCCACGTGGCCCAGTACGCGCGCATCGTCGAACGCAAGGCGGTCCTCCGAAACCTGATCGGAGCCGCCGGCCGGATCGCCGGCATCGGCTACGAGGATCTGCCGGAGATCCAGGAGGCCATCGACC
This sequence comes from Chloroflexota bacterium, assembly GCA_034666905.1. GTDB lineage: Bacteria > Chloroflexota > Limnocylindria > Limnocylindrales > CSP1-4 > SPCO01. The sequence continues at coordinate 1,273 of JAXDKX010000287.1, forward strand.
GAGCGGAGGCCGAGCTGTTCGCGGTCAGCCAGAAACGGGTCGACGCGGGATTCAGTCCGCTCAAGTCGCTTCTTCACGATGCCTACGACCGCCTCGATTACCTCCATGCCCATCGGGGCGAGATCAGCGGCGTCCGAACCGGGTTCACCGACCTGGACACGCTGACGACCGGGCTCCAGAAGAGCGACCTCATCGTCGTGGCCGCCCGACCGTCGGTTGGCAAGACGAGCTTTGCGCTGAACATCGCCGAGCACGCGGCCGTCCGCGAGGGCAAGAGCGTCGGCGTCTTCAGCCTCGAGATGAGCAAGGAGCAGCTGGTCCTCCGCCTCTTGTCGAGCGTCGCAAACATCGATTCGCAGCGCCTGCGCAGCGGCTTCCTCGAGGAGATGGATTTCGCCCGGATCGCGCCGGCCATGAATGCCCTCTCGGAAGCGCCGATGTACATCGACGACACCCCGAACATCTCGGCCATGGAGCTGCGCACGAAGGCGCGACGGCTGCAGGCCGAGAACGGCCTGGACCTGGTGATCGTCGACTACCTTCAGCTCATGCAGGCGACCACCACGAACCGGGATGCCAACCGAGTCCAGGAGGTTTCGGAGATCTCGAGAGGGCTCAAGGCCCTCGCCCGCGAGCTGTCGGTGCCGGTCATCGCCCTGTCGCAGCTGTCACGCCAGCCGGAAATGCGCGAGTCGAAGGAGCCGAGACTGTCGGACCTGCGCGAGTCCGGTGCCATCGAACAGGATGCGGACCTCGTCATGTTCCTGTGGCGCGACAAGGAGCGCGGCGCCGACGATCAGGAGCAGGACGGCGAGGTCATCAAGCTGAAGCTCGCCAAGCACCGCAATGGTCCAACGGGCGAGATCGGCCTCTGGTTCAAGAAGAAGCAGACGCGGTTCGTGAGTTACGCCGGCGAACGGTACGCGGAGACCGGCTGAGGTTCGCCCGCCTGGTTTATGCCCGTATGGCTACTTCGGCTCGTCGGGCAGGAGGGGGCGGACCGAGAGCGAGTAGAACTTGCCATCCCTGGGGCCGATCAGGGTCAACCCCTGGAAGCCACCTCGGAAGGGCGTGATCCCGAGCGCTTCGATCTCAACCACAGACATGACTCGCGCAGGCAGTTGGAAGGCGTCCGGGTCGGGGTCGGGAACGAAGTCGGTCGGTGCAACCGAGGGCCACGGCCAGGGCCGGGCATCCGGCGCGCCGGGCTGTCCTTCAAGAAGGATCCCGCGATAGTGCTCGGGCGCGTACTCATCCGTCGGGAAGGCTCCACCCTTGTCGAAGTCCTGGAGGTTGGCTGCGAGCTGCGCGAAGGCCGCACGCGCAACGGCGTCAGGCCCGCCCTGGACGTCGATCCCAAGGGCGTAGACCGAAACCTTCTTGCTGAGGCCGCCGGCATCGATCGTGAAATCGGCGGTCGGGGCGTCGGCGATCTGATCGCTTCGATAGTCGGTGCGGGCCGTTCCGAGTCCACCTCGGCCAAGCGCATCGGCTAGGAGCTTCTGGATCTGGTCCTCGCTCAACCGGGCGATTCGGAACGGTCGGAATGGGAC
>JAXDKX010000288.1:0-2614 GCA_034666905.1 Chloroflexota bacterium
CGCCCAGGACGCAATGCTGGCCGCCCTCGAGCAGTGGCCCATCGATGGCATCCCGACCAACCCCGCCGCGTGGCTGATGACCACCGCCAAGCGCCGCGGGATCGATCAGTTCCGGCGCGCAGAGAACCTTCGCCACAAGACCGAAGAGCTCGGTCACTCCCAACTCCTGGGAGAGGAGGGGGACATGCCCGACCTAGACGCACAAGTCGACTACATCGAGGACGATGCGCTGCGGCTCATCTTCTTGTCCTGCCATCCTTGCCTGACCCCCGAATCCCGGGCCGCGCTCACTCTCCGCCTCATCGGCGGGCTCACCACCAGCGAAATCGCGCGCGGGTTCCTGGCCACCGAATCCGCGATCGGCCAGCGGATCTCGCGCGCCAAGAAGACGCTCACCGAGGCGCAGGCGAACTTCGACCTGCCGACTGGTGCTGAGCGGATGGAGCGCCTCGGCGACGTGATGGCCGTGATCTACCTGATCTTCAACGAGGGTTACTCCGCCACCGCTGGAGATGACTGGATGCGTCCCGACCTGGCGCACGAATCGATGCGGCTGGCCCGGATGCTGGCGGCGCTCGCACCTGAGGAGCCTGAGGTCTTAGGACTGCAGGCGCTCCTTGAGATCCAAGGCTCACGAATGCGCGCCCGCATCAACGAACACGGCGAACCCGTACTGCTGGAGGCCCAAGACCGGAGCAGATGGGATCCCTTGCTCATCCGCCGCGGCCTGAGCGCACTCCGGCAGGCCGAACTGCTCGCCGCACGCGGTAGGCCAGTCGGAAAGTATTTTCTGCAGGCCTCGATCGCGTCCGTGCACGCCCGCGCGAACCGAGCCGAGGACACCGACTGGCGTCAGATCGCGACGTTGTACGACCTGCTGGCCGAGGCTGCACCAGGGTCTGTCGTCGAGGTGAACCGGGCCGTCGCGCACGGGCGAGCATTCGCCCCGGGTGCCGGCCTCGCCGTCCTAGAGAAGGTGGACGCCGAGGAACTGGGTGACTCCCCGCTGCTCCCGAGCGTTCGCGGCGACCTTCTCGAACGAGCCGGGCAGCACGCCGGCGCGGCAAAGGCGTTCATCGAGGCAGCGGCGCATACCCGGAACGAGGGCGAGCGAGCTCTGCTGCAACGCCGCGCGGCAACAAACCTCGAGCGCGCGTCGAAACCCGGTCGGTAACGGAACCTCTCCGGCACTGTGCCGACCATCGCCGACCGCGCGATATCGGCACCTACACGTCGCGGCGCCGTGTGGCCCAGTCGTCCCGTCGCCAGCTCAGCCGGGTGATCGACTCACGCCTTTCCCGCGCTACCACGAGCGCGACCAACGTTCGATCGGCCCATAGTCGATCGAATTCCTAGTTGCTGTGCTGAAGCCAGATCGCGATCGCCTGCGCGACGGTCGCGTGTGCTTGTGCCTCGGCCACCAAAAGCGCCTTCTCATGATCCGACGCGTGCGCGGCCGCCGCGAGCGCATCCCGTGCAAGATCGAGATGCTGGGCGAAGTCCCGGGACGTATACGGAGGCGGCATACATTCAGTCTGCTCCTCATATTCCGCAATGCGCTTTGACGCCGCGCCGACCCGCCCGACCCGGCACCCCTACCTGCGAAAGACCGCGGGACAGAGCGGCACTTGTTCGGCGTCCGATACACCGACTGCGATCGGTCCGCGACCCGTGTGTGACCACGCCACAGCGCTTCGGGTTATCCATCTCGACGATCACGCTGGCTTCGTCGGATCGCGGAATGACCTAGGAACCGGCCCTCGCCAGACGACGGCTCAGCTGGCGGGTCTTCTCGGGTTGACGAGGGTCGGCACCGGGGTGGACGTTCCGGTGACGAGAGCATGCAGGGCAGTCACGGCGGCTTCCATTATCGGAGTCTCAGCGTCGTTCTCGTTGGCGTGGCCGGCGAGGCAGAGCGTCGACTCAGACTCGCCGGTCGGGAACGCCGGAACAACGCCGGTGAGCGTCGCCGACCCGGTGGTCTGGTCGCCCTGGCTGCAGTAGTCCTTGAACATGACGTCGTAGGTCCGCAGCGGGATTCCGGCAGCCGCTACGGCGGCACGGGCCTCGAATGTCTGGTTGTAGGGAACGAGGCCGTCGTCGACGTCGTGAATCACCGCAACTGCGGAAAGTCCGGTCGCCTGCCACTCCGACGTGGGCAGCAGCGCAAGGCTACGCGCCTGGTACGCCGCCGGCGCAGTCGTGGGTGTGCCGCCGGCTTCGGACTCGATTTCGGCTGCGGACACCTTGTCGAAGCCGCTTGCCTCGAGCCACGTCTCGCCAAGGTTCGCGATGCCTTCGGCGTCCACGAGCCCCGCCAACGGAAGCGGGTGGAAGGACTGCACCCAGTGGGCGTCGGTGTCCCCGGCAGCCTTGCGCGTCGCAGCGTCCAAGAAGTACGCCAGACCGGAGCCCCCCATGGAGATGCCCAGCAGATAGGTGTGTGTTCCGGTGTGATACCTGGAGCGCGCCCAATCGATCGCGGCGGCCGCATCGCGCGCCTCGTCGTCGACAACTTGGAACGGGCCGCGGAAGTTGGGGGCGGACGCCGACAGCTCCGGCGTTTTCGCTGCCACGGCGACGACGTTGTCCTGCCGGGCGATCTGGGCGAGCT
>JAXDKX010000289.1:0-8472 GCA_034666905.1 Chloroflexota bacterium
GGAAGAACGACAGCCCGCCCAGGCAGAACGTGTAGGCGAACTTGACCGCGTGCTGGCGGACGCGCACCGGGTGGATGTGCAGGAAGACGTTGTTCATGACCGCGTACGCGCGCGAGCGCTCATCGCGCGGGTAGGGCTGGCGGAAGAGCGAGCGCCACACCACGCTCCGGCGGATGCTCTGGTCCATCCGCTCGAGGAAACTCACCGGGCTCCTCCTGCCACGCCCATCGCCAGACTGACGTCGGGGACCACGGCGATCGTGCCCAGCACGACGGCCGCCACCAGCGCAGCCCGCCCGATGGGCATGAGCCAGGAAGGCTGGACGCCGCCCCGGTAGCGGTACCTCCAGCGCAGGAGCGTGGCGAGGCCGCAGACGACGAGTGCGAGCCCGAGCGGGGTCTCCCCGCCAAGGTAGCCCCCCAGGACCACGGGGAGGATGAGCCCGGCGCCGGCGACTGAAAGGACCAGGTAGGTCGAGTCGCTGCGGGGAGATGCCCCGGCCGTGGGAAGACGGCCGTCGAGCCAATGGTCGAAGACAGAGATGACGACGCCGGCGATCGCCACCAGGACCAACAGCAGCAGGACCGTGGTCACGTCGTGCTGCAGGACGCTGAAGTCGGGGTTGAAACCGTCGATCAGGCCGACGGCGGAGAGCGCGACGGCAACCGGCGCCGCAACGAGCGCGCGGGCTCGGGGACGCTCAGGCAGCCATGGTGAAACAACCACCCACACGACCGCGCCGGCAAGACCGAAGAAGACACCCGCGAACAGCAGCGCGAACGAGCCTCCGATGGTGATCTCGCCGATCAGGTTGCCGTTTTCGGTGAGTCGCCCGGTGGCCGAAGGCTCCAGGAGGGCCGCCGCGCGCATGACCAGGCGACCACCGATTCCGGCAACGAGCAGGCCCGTCAACAGCCCCGCGACGCCACTGCGAGCGATATCGCGAAGAATCACGGCGATTCGGGGCGTCGTGGTGCGAGCCCCGACTTCCCCGGAGATCTGCGCTGCCTCCACGTCCGCTCCGAGAGACAAGTACTACGCGATCCGATATATCGCGATTCTGCGGTGGCGTCAAGGTGTGATCCACGATTGGGGTCTTGACTTCGGCACCACTGGCGTGCTTCTATCGCATGACGGTAGTACGTGACGCGATATATTGACTGATTGCATGGAGGCCCGGAGTAGTGGCACGCATCCGGTTCGGTCGCCTCGGCGAGCCCGCGATGTGGATCCTCGTGGCACTCCGCCCAGGCCCGAAGACGGCCGCCCGACTGCTGGATGATGTCCGCACGATGGATGGTCAGATCGGACCGGGCACGCTCTTTGGGACCGTTGCACGGATGGAGCGGCTCGCGCTCATCGAATCCGTCGTGAACGACGAGGGCCGGCGAGCGTACCGTCTCTCGAAACCCTGGAGCTCCGACCAGATCGCCCGAATGGAGGGTCTCTCGCGATGAGCAGGCTGGTGCGCCTCTACCCGATGGCCTGGCGCGAACGATACGAGGCCGAGTTCCTTGGGGTGCTCCATGATCGCCCGGTCGACCGGCGTGATGCGATCGACGTCGTCCTGGGCGCCGTCGACGCCCACCTCCATCCGGAATTGATCGGCGCCGCACACCAGCCGTGGACACACCGCCTGCCCGGGTTGCTCGCAACGGGCGCCGGCCTGATCTGGACCTGGTTCTTCATCCACGTTCTGACGGCCGCGCCCGAGGATGAGTGGGGAGGGGGCATTGGGTTCGCCGTCCTGCTCATGTTCATGGCGGTGCCAGGCGACTACCTGGTGGCATTCGGCCGCCGGATCGGGGCGGTCATCGTCGCGATCGTCGCCGCGATGATCCTCGGTCGCATCCTCCCATGGAGCGCCGCCGACGGCCTCCTCAACCTGACTGCAGGGGTTACGGCATGGTTGCTTGTTGGCGCCGGGATGCTGACGTTGGTCGCGATTCGGGCGGGGATCGGTCCGGGCCTTCGCTGGCTCCTCCTCGCGGTGGCCGTCCTCATTCCGGCTACGGTCGGCATTCCGATCCTGGGTGGCTTCGGCCCCGGCGACAGAGGCGGCGTGGCGGCGATGGTGGTCGCGACGCTGCCATATGGCCTGGCGTGGGCCCTCGTCGGCGTGCGCATGACGGTCCGCGGATCGGCGACCATCCAGGACACCCCACCAAGTCCACACGCAACAGAGGTTCCCGCGACATGACCAACGCGCTCGGGGAGCTCGGCCGGTTTGCCGAGCCAGCCATGTACATCCTCGTCTCGCTTGCGGACGGCCCGAAGCATGGCTACGCGATCATGACCGACGTCGAGGCGTTCTCCGGCGCCCCGATGGGCCCCGGGACCCTCTACGGAGCGCTCGCCCGGTTGGAGCGCCGCGGCCTGATCGAGGCGCTCGAACCGGAGGACCGGCGGCGTCCGTACCGGCTCACGACCCTCGGGGAGACGACGTTGCAGGCGCAGCTGATGCAGCTCAACAGCTTTGTCCGGACGGGGCTTGGCCGGCTCGACAGGAAACCGTCATGAGCCGCCTCGTTCGCCTCTACCCTGGAGCATGGCGGTCCCGGTATGAGGTCGAGCTCGTCGAGCTGCTCGGTGAACGGCCGCCAACCATTCTGGAACGATTCGACGTGATTCGGGGGGCTGTCGACGCCCACCTGCATCCGCAGGTCCTCGATCCGGGTGAGACCGGACCGTCGCCGACGGTGACGGAGGACGCGCGCCATCTGGCTCGGAACCTCGGCTTTGGCGCGGTCGGCGGTGCGGCGCTATGGATCGTCGCGTTCGCGGTGACCCTGGTCGGTCCGGTGCGCTACGACGGCTACGGCGCCTATCGTGATGGGTCGGCTGCGTTCCCATTTCTGCTCGGGGCGGTGAGCCTGCTCGGCGGCGGATTGGGCGGTCAGCTCGTCAGCCTTCCTCGAAACGCCCGGCTCGCCCGCTTCGGGGCAGCAGTAGCGCTGCTGTTCCTGATCGTGTGGGGATTGCAGCCCTGGCAGTTCTGGACGGCTGGCACGATGGTCGTTGGTTTGGCAGTCCTGGCAATCGGCGCGTATCGCGCCGGAGCCTGGCCCACGCGGACGAGCGTGGCCGTCGTCCTGTCATGCCTCGCCGTGGTGGTGATGATCGTCATCGGCTACGCGATCAGCGTCGACCGGATGACCGGGGCCGCGCTGCTCGCCGTGGCGGCCGCCGCCTTCGTCCCCGCATGGCTGGGCATTGGTACGTCGCTGATCAGCCCGCCTGGACGATCCGTGACTCCTCGGGCATAAGGGTCCGGCGCAGCCAGATACCGACCGCAAGCGCTCCCAATGCCGGTGTCACCAACCAGGCTGTCAGCACCAGCAAGGCCACCGACATGATCCGCTGGATGTCGCCGAGCGAGTCCCCGATCAGGTCCGAATCGAGACGTGCCGCGAGGGCATCGCTGCTGTCGCCGAGCTGCCCGAGCGACGTCGCATTGGCGGCCAGCGCAACTCGATCGCCATGCAGGCTGTCGGCGATGAGGGAAAACCTCGTGTCGAGGCCCTCCATGCTCGTCACGACCCGGCCGACATCGTCGGCTGCGGCTGACAAGGGTGTGGCGCCCAGGATGTTGACCGAACGAAGCTGCGCCTCGACATCTTTGAGGTCATTGCGCACCTCGGCAATCGTGGCGGCCGCGGAGGTCACTCCCGCCGAGGACTGATCAAGCGTGACCGCGAAGCTCTGCGCGGTCGTCGACGCGTCGCGGAGCACCCTGGCGGCGACCCGCATCGTGGTCGCCCGCTGGACAAGTGTCGCGTTGACCTCGTCGCGGATCGAGCTGAAGCGACCGTTGACCAGGACCAGGGCGCCAAAGCCGATCGTCGCGACGACCAATCCAATCACCCCGTAAGCGATCAACCCGGTACCGAGGCGGCGCAAACCGCCCCGCAGCCTGGGCGGCTGGGTCACCGCCAGCCGCTGCGCGCCGCGTCCGGGTAGAGCCGCACCCGCCGGTACGGCTCTCGACCGCGGGAGCGAGACACCAGGTTCGCGCGCTCGGCAAGCTGGTGCTGGAGCCGGCGGATGTAGGCATTCTGGGGCGACAGCTCGACCGCCTCGGACGACGACAACACGGCCTCGATCGCGTCCTCTGTTTCGCGCATCGCAGCCTCGCGCGGATCGATCTCGAGCGAGAAGATCGAGGTGAGGCTGGACTGCATCTGCGGGATGGTGTTGCTCTTGAGGACGTAGATCGGGACGGAGCGGTCCTCCGCGTCGCGGAGCATCGGGGTCTTCTGCTTGTACTCGTTGCGCAGGGTCATGACCACGTCCGCTTCGTCGACATCGCGCGCGATGACGACGGGTAGCTGGAGATCGCGGACCGCCTGCTCGAGCCGCTTGCGGCTGATCCCCTGCGGGAGCACGCGGAGCGTTGGCAGCGGCGAGCCGCCCGGGACGAGCACTGTCCCGCCGTCCTGCCCTTCCTCGGCACCCAGCGGAAGCTTGTCGAGGTCGTCGTCCTCGAGCTCGTCAGCGTTGACGGGCCCGGTGCCGTCCTCGGCCTTCATCGCGCTCAGGGCACGGCTGGCCTGGTCCCTCCATGCCTTCTGGCGTTCGAGCTCTCGAGCCTCGCGGGCCCGGGTCTCGACCGCGGTCGGCGTGGCGCCCCGCTCGAGCGGACCGCGATCGGCGATCTCGCCGGCGACGAACGGCGCCTCGGCCGGGTGGCCGCTGCGCACCGGTCCTGGTTGCGATGCGAATCGCTCACCGGGCAGGGTGCCCGCCCAGCCACCCTCCGATACGGGGCCACGGGTCGCCGACTCCCGTCCGGAGCCGCCCCTGGATTGCCGCCAGCCGCCGGATGCGCCGGGCCGGTAGCCGGGCCTGAAGCCCGCGCCTCGCTCGATCTCGCGGTAGCCGCCGCTGCGGTATGAGCCCTCTCCCCGCCAGCCGGGCTCCATTCGCCACGGCGAGCCGGCGCCGACCAGGCCGGCGAACCGCTCCGCGCCGAGCTGCTCGCGGGGTGACGGCCGCGGCCGTCCCTGGCTGCGGTGGACGCCTTCCTCGTCGCGCCAACGGAGCTCCGGGGAGACCGGATCGCCGCGAAGCATGGCGTCGATCGTGTCGGCCACGTCCGCGTGGACGGCGACCCGTTCGCGATCCTGGATCTCGACGATCACGTCGAAGGTGGGCGGCGCCTTGCGCTCGAGGACGCTCTTCTGGGTCCGGCGCCGGCGCGCCTCCTCGTCGCCGAGGGTGACGCTCTGGATGCCGCCGATCAGGTCCGACAGGGTCGGGTTGAGCATCAGGTTGTCCAGGTTGTTACCGTGCGCGGTTCCGATGAGCTGCACGCCGCGCTCGGCGATCGTGCGCGCGGCCTGGGCCTCCAGCTCCGTCCCGATCTCGTCGATGACGATCACCTGGGGCATGTGGTTTTCGACCGCCTCGATCATGACCTCGTGCTGGAGCGACGGCGTCCGAACCTGCATGCGCCGGGCCTTGCCAATGGCCGGGTGCGGGATGTCTCCGTCGCCGGCGATCTCGTTGCTGGTGTCGACGACGACGACGCGCTTGCCCATGTTGTCGGCGAGCACGCGGGCGGCCTCGCGCAGCATCGTCGTCTTGCCGATCCCGGGGCGGCCCATGATCAGGATCGACTTCCCGGTCTCGACGAAGTCGTTGATGATCTCGATCGTCCCGTAGACCGCTCGCCCGATCCGGCAGGTCAGGCCGACGATCTTGCCGTTCCGGTTGCGGATGGCGCTGATCCGATGGAGTGTCCGCTCGATTCCGGCGCGGTTGTCGTCGCCGAATGTCCCGATGTGCTCGACCACGAAGGCCAGGTCGGCCTCCACGATCTCGCGATCGAGGAGCGCCACCTCCGAATCCGGAAAACGGGCTTCGGGACGGCGGCCGAGGTCCATGACGACCTCAATGAGCGCAGTTCGATCGGGCAGCGCGTTGACGGCCGCCACGATTTCCGGTGGCAACGACAAGAGCAACGCATCGAGATCGTCGATCGATTCTCGCTGGCGGTCATCCGATCCCACGCTGACCTCCTTTGGCATGACGGCTTGGTCTCAGCGAACGCCGGCCGGCACGAGGGCCGGTTCGGCGACACGGACGAGCGTTTCTTTCATGAGCAGCACCACTTCGGCAATCGAATCGAAGCCCGCCTCCTCCAGGCGTCGATCGATGGGCGATTCGTACGTTCGAACCGGAGCGATGACCCCACGTTCGTGGCGATGGTCGCCGCCCCTGGTCGTGCGCGCCGCGATCACGCCGAGGCCGAAGGTGACGAGATCCGCCACGTCCGCCTCGGGGCGGGCGACCAGCTTCAGGTAGTGCGGCTGGTCCTCTTTCGCGACGCCGATCTGGAGGAACGCGTCCAGCAGCGTCCCGTCGCGACCGCCGTCCTTCGCCGCCTGTACGAACCCTTCCACGTCGGCGAACCGCAGGATCGGCGTCAGGCTGGAGCGCGGCACTCGCCAGTGCGGTCCCTGGCGCTCCCAGTCGGCCAGCCGGATGGCCTCGAGCCGGGCCACAGGAGCCGGTGTGGCCTGGCTGTACAGGCGGGCCAGTGCAATCGCATCCACGCCGGTGGTTGGGCGGATCCCCCGGGCGGCCGCCTGCTCATCGGTCCAGGGAGGCGGCAGTCCGTCGTCCGCGGTGCGAAACAGGACGCGTTCCTCGCCATAGCGCATGAAACCGGCCTGCATCAACAGCTCGACGTTGCCGTCGGTATCGGCACAGGCCACGTGGAAGCGGGCGGCTCCGCGCTTCGCGCCCTCGCGCAGCAGCTGCTGGACCAACCGGTAGCGGATGTCACCTGCGTCGGTCATGCCGACCGCGTCGAGCTCGACGATCGTCCATTCGTCGCGGACGGACTCCCGCTCCACGCGGACGAGGCCCGCGATGTGGCCCTGGTCCTCGTAGACGTACATCAGGTCGTTCGGTCGGAAGGCGCCCAGCGGAAGGCGGAACAGGCTGAAGACGCCGATCGGTGGCCCATTGACCGGCAGGCCCAGCGATCGGGTCTCCGCGCCGTCCGACTGGCAGAGCCGCGACAGCTCGCCGAGTGCCGCCAGGTCGGTCAGGCGCGCCGGCCGAACCTTGCCGGCAATGCGCGGTGCCCGAAGGGTGCTCACGAGGCTGGCCTCGTTCGCCGCGTGGGATGCGGCCGGCGGCCGGAACCCTCGCCCGGATCGTCGTGCTCGGCAGCCATCGTCGCGACCAACCGGTGGAAGCGGGTCTCGCCGGCGAGCTCCGGGTGGAATGCCGTCGCGAGGATGTTGCGCTCGCGGACCGCCACGATCCGCCCATCGTCGAGCCGCGCCAGGATGTCGACGTCAGGCCCGGTCCGGTCGATGATCGGGGCGCGGATGAACACCCCGTGGACGGGCATGTCGCCGAGGATCGGGACGGGCAGCTCGGCTTCGAACGACTCGAGCTGGCGCCCGAAGGCGTTGCGCTCCACGGTCACGTCGAGGAGCGGCAGGATCGGCGCCTCCCCACCGGCGATCTCACGAGCGAGGACGATCATCCCGGCGCAGGTCCCGAAGATCGGCGCGCCGCGCTCGGCCATGTCGAGGATCGGCTGGCGGAGCCCCCAGCGGTCGATCAGCTGGCGCATCGTCGTGCTCTCGCCGCCGGGCAGGATCAACCCGCTGATCCCCTCCAGATCGGCGGGCTCGCGCACCCGAACGCCGTCCACGCCGATGGCGCGGAGCGTATCGAGGTGTTCGCGGAACGCCCCCTGGAGGGCGAGCACGCCAATCCTCATCTGCGGGGGGCTCGCGGCGACGTCGTCGGTCGCCTACCAGCCGCGGACGGCGAGTCGCTCCGTGTCGGGGATCTCCTCGAGCGCGATCCCGCGCATCGGGGCCCCAAGGCCCTTGGAGACCTCGGCGATCTTTTTCGGGTCGTCAAAGAAGGTCGTCGCCTGGACGATCGCGTTGGCCATCCGGGCCGGGTCCTCGCTCTTGAAGATGCCCGAACCGACGAAGACGCCTTCGGCGCCAAGCTGCATCACGAGCGCCGCGTCGGCTGGTGTGCTGATCCCGCCGGCCACGAAGTTGACGACCGGGAGCTTGCCGTCTGCGGCAACCTGGCGAACCAGCTCATATGGCGCACCGAGCTCCTTGGCGGCCACGAACAGCTCGTCCTCGCGCATGTGCTCCAGGCGGCGCATCTCCGCCAGGACGTCGCGCAGCTGGCGAACGGCCTCGACGATATTGCCCGTCCCGGCCTCGCCCTTGGTCCGCATCATTGCGGCGCCTTCATTGATCCGGCGGAGCGCCTCACCGAGATTTCGGCAGCCGCACACGAACGGGATCTTGAAGGCGTGCTTGTCGATGTGGTTGGACTCGTCGGCGGGCGTCAGCACCTCGGACTCGTCGATGTAGTCGACGCCGAGTGCCTCGAGCACCTGGGCCTCGACGAAATGGCCGATCCGGGCCTTGGCCATCACCGGGATCGAGACGGCGTCCATGATCCCTTCGATCATCGACG
>JAXDKX010000290.1:0-2579 GCA_034666905.1 Chloroflexota bacterium
CCGGTACGTGACGGCGCCTGCTGATCGAAGCGCCTTGACGTGGCTCGTGTCGTCGGGCTCCTCGGCGCCGGCCGGCCGATTGACCATGAAATCGCGCTGGACGGACGCGTCTTCCCAACGGTAGGTCGCCGGGTTCGCGGCATGCCGGGCGGCCCCGTCGAGGAGCGACTTCGACGGCAGGCAGCCAATGTGTGGACAGCTGCCACCGAACCACAGCCGGTCGATCACCACGGCCGAGGCACCGAGCTCGCGGGCCTTGAATGCGGCCGCTTCGCCAGCCGGACCGGCGCCGATGATCGCGAAGTCGAAGGTGTCCATCAGCTCCTCATCGCTGTTCGTTGACGACGCGCCTCGTAGAGCAGGATCGCTGCGCTGACCGAGACGTTCAGGCTATCGCCAATGCCCAGCATCGGGATCCGCACGGCGTCGATGCCTTCTGCGCTCCAGGCGTCGGACAGTCCCTCGGCCTCGGCGCCCACGACGAGCGCCAGCGGGCCGGTCAGCTCCGCCGCGACGTAGTCGCCGGCAGCTTCGACGCGCGCCGCGATGATCCGCACCTGCCGTGCGCGCAGCCACTCGATCGTCTCGGCGGTCGTCGCCGCAGCCAATGCGACCGTGAAGATCGTCCCGGCACTCGCCCGGATCGCATTTGGGTTGAACAGGTCAGTGCGCGGCGACGCGGCGATCACGGCATCGGCCCCGGCTCCGTCAGCCGAGCGAAGGATCGCCCCGAGATTTCCGGGCTTCTCGACGGACTCGACGACGACGATCAACGGGTCGGCCGGCAGGCGGAGGCCCTCGAGGCGAAGGTTCGGGATGCGAACCACGGCCACCAGCCCTTCGGCCCGCTCGCCGAAGGCCAGCCGGGCAAACGCCGATTCGCTCACGGGCTGGATGGCCGGCCCGCCAGCTTGCAGCCGATCGAGCGTCGCGCGCGCATCCGCCCCGGCGAGCAGCGACTCGCACACGAAGGCCTCGACCACGGTGACGCCGGCATCCAGCGCCCGTCGCAGCTCGCGCGCGCCATCGACGAGCGTCAGGCCGGTGCGATCGCGTTCGCCGCGGTCGCGGAGTGCCATCGCCGCCTTGAGGCGCGGGTTCGCAACGCTCGTGATCGTCGGGGGGGCGGGGGAGGGCATGGCCGCCATCATGCCCCGCCGGCGCGCCGGGCGAACGCCCCAAGGTCCAGCCGGCGACCATCGAGCGCAGAGAGCGCGAGGTCGCCGCCTTCGATCGCGGCGCCGTGCCAGCCGAACGAGCGCCCCGCCTGCTCGCGCAGTCGCTCGGCATCGAAGCCCGGCGTGTGCGCTGTGAGCAGGGCGAAGGCGTCCGGCTCCAGAATCGCGCCGCATGCGGCCAGCAGGCGCGCCAGATCGTCCTCGAGCCGCCACGGGCGCGCGCCGGGACCGTGGCCGTAGCTGGGCGGATCGAGGACGACCCCCGCATAGCGCCGTCCGCGCCGGGCTTCGCGCTGCGTGAACGCGACGGCGTCGTCGACAATCCAGCGAATCGGCCGGCCGGAGAGCGCGGAGAGCTCGGCATTTCGGCGGGCCCAGGCGACCGCTGGACGCGAGGCGTCGACATGGGTCACCCCGGCGCCTTCGGCCGCCATCGCCAGGCTGGCGAGGCCGGTGTAGGCGAACAGGTGGAGCACCGCGACTGGGGTCCCTGCTGCCGCACGATCGGCGACACGGGCGCGAAGCCACGAGAGCATCCCGATGTGCTCCGGGAACAGCCCGACCTGGCCCGCATCGGTCGCCCTGAGCTCGAGGGTGAGGCCGTCGTGCTCGAAGGTCCAATCCCCGCCATTCATCGCCGGGCCCGTCCAACCGCGATCGCGGTCGAAGCGAAGGTCGGCCGTTCGCCAGGCGTCGATCTCGCCTCGCGACCCGAGCGCCGCAGGATGCGGCCGATCGACGACCCGGTTACCGAATCGCTCGAGGCGTGCGCCGCCCCCGAAATCGATCAGGGCATACGCGGGAGACGAGCTCACCGGTAGATCATGACCGGCCGGTGGCGTACCCTGCGGGGCAGAAGGGCGCTGGGACCGATCTGCGCATCACGTGCCGATCGCCCGACACGTCTCATCGCCCCTCCGCTCAACCCGCTCTCCGAGGTCCTGCTCATCGCGACCCGCGACGCATCGGCGCCGTCTTCCAGCTTCCTGCCGCACATCGAGGGGCTTCGGGGGATCGCCGTCCTCGCCGTCCTATGGTTCCACGTCGGTCTGCCGGGCATGAGCGGCGGTTTCACCGGCGTCGATGTCTTCTTTGTCGTGTCGGGCTTCGTCATCACCGGCCTGCTGCTGCGCGAGCACGCCCAGGGCGGCCGGATCGATCTCGGACGGTTCTACTCGCGACGGATGCGCCGTATCCTGCCGGCGGCCCTCGTGACCATCGCGGTCACGATGATCCTCGCCGCCGTCTTCCTCGCCCCCCTGCAGGTCCCGGGGATCGCCGAGGATGGAGCGGCCTCGGCGCTGTCGATCGGGAATATCCGGTTTGCGCTCCAATCGACCGACTATTTCGCGGACACGGAACTCTCACCCTTCCGCCACTTCTGGTCGCTGGGCGTCGAGG
>JAXDKX010000291.1:0-3531 GCA_034666905.1 Chloroflexota bacterium
CCACGACGAGCGCGAGCAGACGCTCAACCAGATCCTGGTGGAGATGGACGGCTTCGATACCAACACCAACGTGATCGTGGTCGCCGCGACCAACCGGCCGGACGTGCTCGACCCGGCACTCCTGCGCCCGGGCCGGTTCGACCGCCAGGTCATTCTCGACCGGCCGGACATGCGCGGGCGGACCGAGATCCTCAAGGTGCACACCAAGGGCAAGCCGCTCGACAAGGGCGTCGAAGTCGAGGGCGTCGCCCGCCAGTCACCAGGCTTCTCCGGAGCCGACCTGGCGAACCTCGTCAACGAGGCCGCCATTCTGGCGGCCCGGCGCAACAAGAAGGTCATCGGCATGTCCGAGTTCCAGGAGGCACTGGAGCGGATCGTCGCCGGACCCGAGCGAAAGTCCCGGATCATCTCCGATGCCGAAAAGGCGATCATCGCCTACCACGAGGGTGGGCACGCGGTCGTCCAGCGGATCCTGCCCAAGTGCGATCCGGTGGCCAAGGTCACGATCATCAGTCGCGGGATGGCCCTCGGCTACACGATGGCCCTGCCGACCGAGGATCGCTATCTCCAGTCGAAGACCGAGTTCGAGGACAAGATCGCCGGACTGCTCGGCGGCACCGTCGCCGAGCGGCTCATCTTCGGCGACACCACGACCGGCGCGAGCAACGACATCGAGAAGGCGACCGATCTGGCTCGCCGGATGGTTACCGAGTTCGGCATGAGCGACAAGCTCGGCCCGCTGTCGTTCGGCAAGCGCGACGAGCTGGTCTTCCTTGGCCGGGAGATCGGCGAGCAGCGCAACTACAGTGACGAGGTCGCCAAGACCATCGACGAAGAGGTCCGGGCGATCATCGACAAGGCGTACGAGCGAGCCACGGAGGTCCTCACGGTCCATCGGGACAAGCTCATCGCCCTGGCCGAGAAGCTCGTTGCCGAGGAGACCGTCGACTCCGAGGGGTTCGAGTCGCTCTTCAGCGACATCCCGCCCAAGCCGGAGCTGCACGGGATCCCCACGATC
The DNA here is from genome assembly GCA_034666905.1 of Chloroflexota bacterium. GTDB lineage: Bacteria > Chloroflexota > Limnocylindria > Limnocylindrales > CSP1-4 > SPCO01. Next base: position 1,019 of record JAXDKX010000291.1, read on the forward strand.
GTCGGGCCTGGCCAGCCGGTAGCGGAGCCAAATCCGCAGCCGGCCTGACCTCATTCCGGACGGAAAGAACCAACCACGAGCGGGCCCGATGGCCCGCTCGTTGCATGAGGTGAAGTCCATGGCCGATCGCGACGCCGCCCTCGAAGGCCACCTCGCGGAGACGCGCGATGCTCGCTACGAATCATTCTGCTCATTGCTGCGGATCCCGAGCATCTCCGCGTTGCCCGAGCACACGGCCGACTGCCGCGATGCAGCGCAGTGGCTGGTCGAGGCACTGACGACGGCGAGGCTCGATCATGCCCAGCTGTTCGAGACGGGCGGCCACCCGCTGGTCTACGCCGACTGGCTCGGTGCCCCTGGTGCTCCGACCGTGCTGGTCTACTGCCACTACGACGTCCAGCCGGTCGATCCTCTCGATCTCTGGACGTCGCCGCCATTCGAGCCGGTGATCGACGGCGACCGCCTGCTGGCTCGGGGCGCTGCCGACGACAAGGGCCAGATCCATGCGCACCTGATGGCTGTCGCGGCCATTCTGGCGACGCGTGGCGCCGCTCCGGTGAACCTCAGGTACCTGTTCGAGGGCGAGGAGGAATCGGGATCGGTCAATCTCGAGACGTGGCTCGAGTCGAACAAGGCGCGCCTCGCCGCGGACGTGGTCGTCGTCAGCGACACCGGCTTCTTCGAAGGCAATCTGCCCGCGATCACGGTCGGGTTGCGCGGCTTGATGTACGCCCAGATCGACGTGGTCGGGAGCGCCGTCGACCTCCATTCCGGGGGATACGGTGGGGCGGTCCAGAATCCGGCCAACGCCCTGGCCCAGATCATTGCCGCCTTGAAAGGTCCGGACGGTCGGATCCGGATCCCCGGCTTCTATGACGACGTCGTGCCGCTCACCGACGCGGACCGGGCCGACTTTGCGGCCCTCCCGTTCGACGAGGGCGCCTACCTGGACCATCTTGGCCTCCCTGCCCTCGTGGGCGAGGTCGGGTTCTCGACGCTCGAGCGTCGCGGGGGGCGGCCGACCCTGGACGTGAACGGCCTGTGGAGCGGATTCACGGGCGCCGGCAGCAAGACGATCATCCCTGCGCACGCCCACGCCAAGATCAGCTGCCGGCTGGTGGCCGACCAGGATCCGGCACGGGTCTTCCAGGCGCTGCAGGCGTATGTCGAGGAGATCGCCCCCCCGGGCGTCACGACCTCGGTGACGCTGCTGGGTTCCGGGCGGCCCAGCCGAACGCCGACCGACCATCCCGCGACGCAGGCCGCCGCTCGGGCGCTCGAAGCCACCTTCGGTCGCGCCCCCGTCTACATCCGCGAGGGAGGGTCCATCCCGGTCGTCGCCAGCTTCGAATCGGTGCTCGGCCTGCCGATCGTGCTGCTGGGGTTCGCCCAGCCGGAGTGCAACGCGCACGCGCCCAACGAATGGATGGATCTGGCCAACTACGAGGGGGCGATCCGCACCATCGCGCGGGCGTGGGACGAACTTTCGGGTGTGCGGAACTGGTAAGTCTGGCTAGATGACCTCGGGACCCGCGGTGCTACGCTAGGCCGACCGTCATCCATCGGAGAGGAATCGACCGCGTGAGTACCGAAGCCCCCGAAACGAACGTAACGGCGCCGGTCTGGCGACTGGATACAGACAACGGCAGCCTGACGCCGCGCTCGGCGCTCGACGTGCTTGTCGATCTGAACGACAAGGTCACGACCGGACAGGTCGCGGAATACCAGCCCGTGCCACTCGGGTTCACGCCCCTCGACAAGACGATCGGCGCCGGACTTCGGACCGGGGAGCTGCTCCTGATCGGTGGAGCGCAGGGCACGGGCAAGACGACGATGGCGCTCCAGATGGCTCGCAACGTGGCCTCCGGCGGCCAGGCGAACGTGCTCTACATCTGTTTCGAGCACGACGAGCAATACCTGCTCAACCGCCTGATCGCGATGGAATCTGCGCTCGCCCACCTGCCCCACAAGACCGGGGCGATCAAGGTGCAGGACGTTCGCAAGGAGATCCTCGGGACCTGGATGGCCGAGGGCGAGGCCAATGCCCAGATGGCCAACAACCCCCGCCTCCGCCCATCGATGGACCGGATCGCGCGCTACGGCCAGAACCTGTTCCTGATGCGTGGGTCGCAGACCGCGAGCACCATCGACAACATTCGAAAGCTCGTCCAAGCGCATCGAACGCTGTCGGGCGACCGGCGGCTGGTGGTCTTCGTCGACTACCTCCAGAAGGTCCCCCAGATCCCGGAGCCGGAGAACGAGACCGAGAAGGTCACGTACCTGATCAACGGCCTGAAGGACATCGCGCTGGCCGAAGAGGTCCCGATGGTCTGCATCGTGGCCGCCGACAAGGAGGGCCTCAAGGCCTCCCGCCTGCGCTACTTCCACCTGCGCGGCTCGTCGGCGATCAACTACGAGGCCGACATCATCCTCATCCTCAACGAGAAGTACCACATCGTCGCCAAGGTCAACATCGAGTTCAACCCGTACCAGGCGCAGCGCTTCCGCGACTG
>JAXDKX010000292.1:0-2622 GCA_034666905.1 Chloroflexota bacterium
GACCGCGAGCACCGGGATCGGCTCCCCAGTCCCGGGGCCGTACACGCTGCTGAGCGTCGCGGCCGTCGTCCTGGGCGGGGTCAGCCTGGCCGGCGGACGGGGTGGTGTCTTCGGTCCGATGGTCGCCGTCGTGGTCCTGCAGATGATCCGGACCGATATGACGTTCCTGAACGTCAACACCAACCTGGCCGTGGTCGCCCAGGGCGTCATCCTGATCGGCGTCGTGATGTTCGGCAGCCTCGTCCAGCTCCGGCGGGCGCGCGGATGAGCGGCATCGCCGATACCACTCGCCCTGCCAGCGACTGGCTCACCGCACGGGCCTGGCGTCGCCTGTTCCGCGACCGGCCGGTCATCCCGTTGATCGGCCTGCTTCTCGTGCTCGTGGCGATCATCCAGCTGGTCCAACCCGGCATCGTCGGGCCGTCGTGGGCCGGCGTGATCCTGCGCGCATCGGTGCCGCTGGCGATCCTGGCCGGCTGCCAGACGCTGGCGATGCTCACCGGCGGGATCGACCTCTCCGTCGGGGCCGTGGCGTCCATGGCCGGATTCGTGACCGCGACCCTCGTCCACAGCTCGGGGGGCGTGCCGTTCGCCATCGCGGTTTCGCTCACGGCGGCGGCGCTGGCCGGCCTGATCACCGGCATCGGCGTGGGCGTCTTTCGAGTCCACCCATTGATCATGACCCTGGGGATGAGCTTCGTCGTCCTTGGCCTGGCGAACGTCTGGCAGCTCGAGACGGTCCAGACCGGCGCCGGCGTCCCCGACTTCCTGCGGACCCTCGGCTCCGGAACCGTCTTCGGCATCGTCCCAAACAACCTCGTCATCTTCGTCCCGCTCATGCTCCTGATCCTGCTGGGCCTGCGGCGCACCGGGTATGGCCGCCTGCTCTACGCGATCGGCGACAATCCGATCGCCGCCCGCCTCTCGGGGGCGCGCGCATGGCAGGTGCTGATCGTCCTGTACGTCATCTCGGCCCTGCTGGCGGGCATCGCCGGGCTCCTCATTTCAGGCCTGACCAATACGGCGAGCGTGTCGCTCGCCGACAGCTCGCTCCTGCCGTCCGTCGCGGCGTCGGTGATCGGCGGAACGTCCATCCTCGGCGGCCGCGGTGGCTTCGCCGGAACGATCGTCGGCGCGCTCATCCTGACCGTGCTGACGGCGCTGCTCACGATCCTCGGGCTGCCCGAACCCACACGCCAGGTGCTCTTCGGCTCGATGATCGTCGCCGTTGCGGCTGCCTACACTCGGGTCACCGGCGAGACCTGATCCGCCGTGAGCGACGGCCCGCGCGCCAGCCGGCACCTCGGCCTTGACCTTGGCGGCACGAACATCAAGTGGGCCGTGGTCGAGCGCGACGGCGAAACCTGGCGCTCGCTCGGTCGCGACCAGGTTGTCACGCCGACGGCCGGCGGGCCCGACATCGTCGTCGCGCGACTGGCCACGGTTGGGGCCGAGGCGATCGGCCGCTGCCCGGGCGTCTCGTCGATCGGGATCGGCGTTCCCGGCCTCTATGACCCCGCCACCGGCACGACGCGCTTCCTGGTCAACCTTTCCGGGGACTGGGCCGGCAGGCCGGTGGCCGAGCCAGTCGGCGCGGCGCTGGGATTGCCGGCATCCCTGATCAACGACGCTCGCGCATTTGGCATGGCCGAGCTTTGGCTTGGTGCCGGCCGGGGCGCCGGCTCGATGATCGGGCTCACCCTCGGGACGGGGGTCGGTGGCGTGATCGCGATCGATGGACGCGTACACCAGGGGCATGACGGCACGGCCGGCGAGATCGGGCACCAGACCATCGAACCGGACGGACCCCTGTGTGGCTGCGGGAACCATGGCTGCCTGGAGGCCCTCGTCCGAGCCGATCGGATTGCCGCCGCCTGCGGGACGACGACCGTCGAGGCAGCCGTCGCCCGGGCGCGGGCCGGCGACGTCCAGGCGATCGACGGCCTCGCCCAGGTCAGCCGCTATCTCGGGATCGGGATCGCGAACATGGTCTCGGTCATCACACCAGACCGCGTGGTGATCGGCGGCGGGATCGCGGCCGCTGGCGACCTCCTCCTTGGCCCGATCCGCGCCGAATTGCGACAGCGCGTCCGGACCACGTCGCTCGATCAGGTCGAGATCGTGACCGCCGAATTGGGTACGTGGGCGGGCGCCATCGGCGCGGCCATCCACGGCGCGGACGCGGCCGACCAGCGTGCGGCCGGCGAGCGCGCGACCGGCCAGGGCGCGGCCAATCATCTCGCAGCCGGTGTCGGGCGATGATCGAAGCGAGGCAGCAACCCCACTACCGCCAGATCGAGCAGGTCCTGCGCGAGCGGATCGCGATGCTGCGACCAGGCGAGCGCCTGTCATCCGACGCGGAGCTGTGTGTCGAGTTCGGGGTGAGCCGGATGACGGCACGCAACGCCATGCAGCAGCTCGCGGAGGACGGCCTGATCCGACGCGAGCCGGGACGCGGCAGCTTCGTCGCCCAACCGCCAGCCCATCGGCGCGCCAACCGGCTGATGACCTTCACCCAGGAGATGCTCCGGGCGGGACGGGCCCCGAGCTCCCGGCTGCTGACCCGCGCCATCCGGCCGTCATCCACGGTCGAGGCCGCCAGCCTCGGCATCCCGGCAAGAG
>JAXDKX010000293.1:0-2573 GCA_034666905.1 Chloroflexota bacterium
CGTCGGCCCTCGCGATCCGGCGCGCCGGCGCCGTGGGGCCTGTTATCGCCAACCGGCCGTCTGACGGCTTCGAACGGCCCGTTACCAACAGCATCCAGGTCATCAGCACGATGCCAACAGGCCCCCTGTCGGTCCTCAACGTCCAGCCCGCGATCTCCAATCTCTATCGAAACCGCGCGGTCGATTTCAGGGTCGGGGGCATGGACGCCGGCTACAACCCGGTCCCGCTCGGCCCGGGACAGGCGAGCTGGTCGCTCAGCGGGCCGATCGGAACGATCGACCAAAATGGGCACTTCGTCGCCGGCGACCCGGGGAGCGCGCAGGTCCAGGTGACCGCCAACGGGGTGACGGGGACGGCTTCGATCACAGTGCTGTCCGATACGACCGCGCCAGTGGCCGCGCCACCGCAGGTGACCCTGCCAGCCGGTCGCGGGATCGGCAGCGGCGTGCCCGTCACCGTTGCCTGGGATGCCGCGATCGATGATGGCTCGGGCGTCGCGTCCTACGAGCTCCAGCGCAGCGTCGACGGCCAGCCATGGACGACCATGCCCAAGGCCTCGCCCGCCGCTCGCACCGCGGCGCTGACGCTGGCGCGCAATCGGACCTACCAGTTCCAGGTCCGAGCCGTCGATGTCGCCGGCAACGTTGGAGCGTGGCAACCCGCCGGCGCGTTCCGCCTTGCCGTGGCCCAGGAGAGCACCCGTGCCCTCTCGTTCACGAAGGGAACGTGGAGCCGGACCACCTCCCCCTCGTATGACGGCGGAGCCGCGCGATCGACCCGGACGGTCGGCGGCATTGCCCGCTTCACCTTCACCGGCAGCGCGTTCGCCTGGGTCGCGGCGGCGAGCCCGGTGCGCGGGGCCGCCAGCGTCTCCATCGACGGGACACTCGCCGGAACCGTCAACACCTACCGGGCAGCGTCGGCCGCGCGACTCATGGTCTTCGCGCGAACCTGGTCGACGTCGGCGCGCCACGTCATCGAGATCCGCGCGACCGGAACCGCCGGCCATCCCCGGGTCGACCTGGACGCGTTCGTCGTGCTGACACCGGTTGCCTCCACGGCCCCACCACCTCCGCCCTCGCCCACGCCGACCCCGACACCTCCCGCCGCGCCAACGCCAACGCCAACGCCAACCCCGACCGCGACCCCGACCCCGACGCCGCCGGCGAGCGGCGAGGTGTTCGTCGGTGCCGGCGACATCGCCTCATGCGGACTGACCGCCGATTCGGCAACCGCCAAGCTCGTCTCGGGAATCGCCGGCACGGTCTTCGCGGCAGGCGATCTCGCCTATGAAAGCGGCTCGACCGCCGAATACCGGGACTGTTACGACCCGACGTGGGGGGCGTTCCGCGACCGGACGTACCCGGCTCCCGGCAACCACGAGTACGTGACCTCCGGCGCGGCCGGCTATTTCGCCTACTGGGGCTCGCAGGCGGGGCCCGCTGGAATGGGCTGGTATGCCTACGACCTCGGCAACTGGCGGATCTACGCCCTCAACGGCAACTGCACCATCGTCGGCTGCGGCGTGGGCTCCGAGCAGGAGCAATGGCTGCGCAGCGATCTCGCGACCTCCGCCCGAAGCTGCGTCCTGGCCTACTGGCACCAGCCGAGATTCAGCTCCGGAGAGCATGGCAACGACGCGAACCTCGGCGCGCTGTGGGACGACCTCTACGCGGCCGGTGCCGAGATCGTGGTCAACGGTCACGACCACGACTACGAGCGATTCGCGCCACAGACGCCAGCCGGCATCGCCGATCCGGCGGCCGGGATCCGCGAATTCGTGGTCGGCACCGGTGGCGCATCGCTGCGCAGCTTCGCAACGATCCGGGCCAACAGCCAGAAGCGGAACAGCGTCACGTACGGCGTCCTCAAGCTGACGCTCGGCACGACCGGCTACGCGTGGCAGTTCGTCCCGGCCGGCAACGGCACGTTCACCGATTCGGGCAGCGGGACCTGCCACTGATCGTGCGGCCCGGCCGCGACTACCCGAGGACCACCTTGACCCGGTGCGTCCCGCCGTCGTCCACGAGCGGGATGGTGGCGCCTGGGCCCGCCACGGCCTGACCGTCGAGCTCGGCCGCGACCACGCCCCCGCTCACGCCGTGTGGGTTCTCCACCTCGATCTCGTAGCGTGATGAGTGATAGGCGAACTCGATCGCGTAGCCCGGCCACGCCCGGGGGATGCAGGGCTCGATGACGAGGCGCTCGCCGCGGAGGTGGAAACCCAGGATCGATTCGATGCCGGCCTGGTACATCCAGCCGGCCGACCCGGTGTACCAGGTCCACCCGCCGCGGCCTACGTGCGGTGGCTCCGAGTAGACGTCCGCCGCCATGACGTAGGGCTCCACCTTGTAGCGATGGACGCCCGCCCGCGTGCTCGCGTGGTTGATCGGGTTGAGGATCGAGAACAGCTCGCCGGCCTTGTCGCCGTCGCCCAGCGCCGCGAAGGCCAGGACCGACCAGATCGCTCCATGGGTGTACTGGCCGCCGTTCTCGCGAATGCCGGGCAGGTACCCCTTGATGTACCCCGGGTCGAGCTTGGAGTGGTCGAAGGGCGGCGTGAACAACAACA
>JAXDKX010000294.1:0-6456 GCA_034666905.1 Chloroflexota bacterium
CCCTGCACGATCCCCATGATCAGGGCCTGCGCGACGGTATCCACGTGGCCTCAGTTCCGCGCCCGCGGCCGACTATCCGGCGCGCATGACGAGTCGAGGCCAGGGCGCCGCGGAGCACCGGAACGAGCGCACGCTCGGGTGCGTGAGCGAGGGCGCGGACGCGGCAACGCGGGCATCGGCCGTCAGGTGCGACGGACTAGCGAATGAAGAGCGGGGCAAGAACCAGGGTGATCGTCGCGAGCAGCTTGACGAGAACATGCAGGGACGGTCCGGCGGTGTCCTTGAACGGATCGCCGACCGTGTCGCCGACCACGGCGGCCTGGTGGGCAAGGGTCTTCTTGCCGAGGACCACGCCGGCATCGTCCTTCAGGTTGCCCGACTCGATGTACTTCTTGGCGTTGTCCCAGGCGCCGCCGCCGTTGTTGAGGACGGTCGCCAGCATGACGCCGGCGATCGTGCCGACCATCAGCATGCCGGCCACCGCCTGGGCGCCCAGCAGGACGCCCACGATGATCGGCGTCGCCACGGCAACCGCGCCCGGCAGGATCATCTCGCGCAGCGCCGCTCGGGTCGTGATGTCGACAACCCGGGCGTAATCCGGCCGCTGGGTGTAGTCCATGATCCCGGGCATCTCGCGGAACTGGCGGCGGACCTCGACGATGATCGCCTGGGCGGTCGTGCCGACCGCGCGGATGGCGAGTGAGCTGAAGAAGTAGACGAGCATCGCCCCGATCAGCGCGGCGATGAAGACGTTGACATCGGCCAGGTTCACCGACGTGAGGAGCTGGCCGCCCCGATTGGTCTGGATCAGGTTGACCTTGTCGATGTAGGCGGAGAAGAGGAGGAATGCGGCCAGCGATGCCGATGCGATCGCATAGCCCTTGGTCAGCGCCTTGGTCGTATTGCCGACGGCATCGAGCCGGTCGGTGATCTCGCGGGCACCCGCCTCCGCGCGACTGAACTCGGCGATCCCGCCGGCGTTGTCGGTGATCGGACCGAAGGTGTCCATGGCCAGGATGTAGGCGGTCGTCATGAGCATCCCCATGGTCGCGACCGCGGTTCCGAAAATGCCGCCAACGTCCTTCCCCTCGGGATTCACGATGCCCGCCTGGGACCCGAGCCAATGGCTGGCGAAGAGGGCGATGCCGATCGTGATCGCGGTCACGAAGGTCGTCTCGAAGCCGACGGCCACGCCGGAAATGATGTTGGTGGCCGGGCCGGTCTTGGAGGCCTCGGCGATCTCGCGAACAGGGCGGAACGACCCGGCTGTGTAGTACTGGGTGATGTAGACGAAGGCGACGCTTGTCGCCAGGCCGACCACGCCCGATGCGAAGAAATAGAGCCAGACCGGGAGGCCGCTCGGGGCATTGCCGTTGGTCTGCATCATCACGTTCGTGACGAGCAGGAGTGCGATCACCGACAGGATCGTCGTGACCCAGTAGCCGCGGTTGAGCATGTTCATCGGGTTTTCGTCTTCGCGACCGCGGATGAAGAAGATCGCGACGATCGTCGACAGCAGGCCGAACGCGCGGACCACGAGCGGGAAGAAGATCCAGGCCTGCGGGTTTGGCCAGCCCTGCGCGACCGCGATGGCATAGACCCCGACGCCAAGGATCATCGCCCCGATGTTCTCGGCGGCGGTCGATTCGAACAGGTCGGCGCCGCGGCCGGCGCAGTCCCCGACGTTGTCGCCGACGAGGTCCGCGACCACGGCGGCGTTGCGCGGGTCGTCCTCGGGGATTCCCACCTCCACCTTGCCGACGAGGTCCGACCCGACGTCTGCGGCCTTGGTGTAGATCCCACCGCCGAGTTGGGCGAACAGGGCGACGAACGAGGCCCCGAACCCGAAGCCGACGATCAGGAACGGCGCCTGGTTGACGGTCTCGGCCGACAGGCCACCGAACGCGGCGAAGATCCCGTAGACACCGAGCAGCGAGAGCGCCACGACGAGGAACCCGGAGACGGCCCCACCGCGCATCGCGACCTGGACCGCTTCGACCAGGCTCCGTCGGGCCGCCGAGGCGGTCCGGACATTCGCCTTGACGCTGATGTACATCCCGATGATTCCCGACGCCATCGAGCACGCCGCGCCGACCAGGAAGGCAATCGCCGTCCGGATCCCGATGGGGGCCCCGGCGAGCGATGGAACGTCGGCGACGTCAGCGGTTTCGACCAGGGTGATGACGGTCCCGATGACGACCGCTCCCACGACCGCAAGCACCGCGATCGTCGTGTACTGGCGCCGGATGAAGGCAACCGCACCTTCGAAGATCGTGCCCGCGACATCCTCCATCTCCTTGGTGCCCGTGTCTCGGGAGAGGACATCGCGCGCCAGGTAGACCGCGAACAGGACGGCGATGATGCCCGCCGGCAGGATGATCAGTTGGAGCGCACCGGCATCCATCGGGTCTTGGGGTCCTCCTCGACAGGGCTGGGGCCTCGATCCGGGCTGGGCGCGCATGACGCGCCGCCGCGGAGCGATGGCCGGGGAGACGTGGCCGAGGTCCCACGGGCATGCGGCCTGGGCTGGAACCTTGCAGGTAGGTCGGGAGTGTAACAAGGCGCAAGAAGCAGGGTCAAACTCGGATGTGAGGCTCGTTATGCAGGCGCAAACGGCCTGCGGCCTGCCCGGCGGTGCAGCCCCTATACTGCCGATCTTGTGACCCGACGACCCATGCTCGGGTGTCTCTTCGAGATCGTCGAGACACTCGTTCTCACCCTGATCATTTTCCTGGTCATCCAGAATTTCGTCGCACAGCCGTACAAGGTCCAGCAGCAATCGATGGAGCACACGCTGGAACCCGACCAGTACGTCCTGGTGGACAAGCTGACGCCGAGGATGGACACCTACAAGCGCGGCGACATCGTGGTATTCACGCCTCCGGCCGACTGGGCCCAGGCCGATGGCACGCCGTTCATCAAGCGCGTCATCGGCGTGGGTGGCGACACCGTCGAGGTCAGAGACGGGAACGTGTACGTCAACGGGACCATGCTGATCGAGCCCTACCTCTACGCCGACGTGCCGGGCGATCCACCAGAGCCAACGGTCGCCGCGCAAGCGAGCTGGACCGTCCCCGCCGGCGAGCTGTTCCTGATGGGCGACCACCGCGCCAACTCCGCGGATTCGCGCTCGTTCGGGACGGTTCCGGTTTCGCACATCATCGGTCGGGCGTGGTTGCGCTACTGGCCGATGAGCGTCTTCGGCATCCTCCCGACGCCAACCCATCCGGAGCTGGCAACGACCAGCCCATGAGCCGGCAGCCGTGAACCCGGCCCTCGCGGGGGTCGCGCTCGCGGTCGTGCTCGGAGCCGTCGTCGCCGGATCCGCTCGCAGCGCCCGGGCGGCCGTGCTCGGCCTGGTGGCGGCCCTCGTCCTGGCGCCGCTGCTGGCAGATCCGACGCCCCAGCCGTTCGGGTTGGCCGCCCGGCTCATCGCGGCCATCCTGGCCGGTTATCTGCTGTGGGTCGCCGCGCGTGGCAGCGGCGTGCGGACCGGCGGATCCCGCCTCGGCTGGCCCGCCGAGGTCCTGATCGCCAGCGCGGCGGCGGTGGTCGGCTATGGAAGCGAGGGGCTCGGCGCGCCGGCGCTCGGGCCGGCGCTCGCCCAGGCCGCCGGGTTTGCCCTGGCTGCCCTGTCCATCGCGCCCATCGCCAGCGGACGCGACGTCGTCCGGGTCGGGACCGGCTTGTTGCTGCTGGCCAACGGCGCGATCCTCGTCCGGACCGCCCTTGGCGGAACCCCCGAGGCGCTCGAAGAGGTCGCCATCGCCGGCATGATCGCTGCACTGGGGGGCGCCGTGGCGGTCCTCGCGATGTCGGCCCGCGCGGATGGGACCGGCTTCGAGCTGGCGGCAGACCGGTCGGTACGACAGCGCCGATTCGCGGACGCGCATCCGCTCGATCCCCAATGAGCCTGGCGGTCTACCTGGTCGTCACCCTCGGATTCGCGGCGCTGACACTCGGGGCGCGCGGCCGCCCTGGGCTCTCCACGGCGTTCGGCCTGGTCGGGCTGGTCGCCGCAACCGTGGCCGCCCTCGCCATCGACCCGACCGACGTCGTCGCGATCGGGCGGAGTGGCCTGGCAGCCTCGGCCTACGCTCGACTGTTCCTGGTCCTGGGTTCGCTCGTCGGCCTCGGCCTGGCGCTCGCCGCCCTCGCCAGCGGCACGCGTCGCGATGCGCCAATGGCGACGCTCGCCACGCTCGGCATCGCCAGCCTGACCCTCACCCTGACCGACCCACGCATCGCGGTCGTGTCCGCAACGACCGGAGGATTGTTCGGCGTCTGGCTCATCCTCGCCCCCGGCGCCGACCGGGCAGGAGCGACGCTCGGGATCCGCGAGCTACGGGCGGTCGTCGTCGCGGGCATGATGGCGATCGCGGCAACCGCGTGGATCGGTCGCGACCTGACGCAGCTTGCCGCCCAGCCGGTCGTGTTCGGGCTGGCGTACCTCTGTTTCGCGCTGGCCGTTGCGGTCAGGTTCGGGGCGATCCCGTTCCACCTGTGGGCGGCTCGCCTGACCGACGCCGCTCCCGAGACCGCCCTGCCGATCATCACGGTCCTGGCGCCGGCCTCGCTGGCGATCGTGGCGCTTGCCTGGATTGATGCATCGATTGCACCGTTGCTGGTGGACCTGGAGCTGGAGCGCATCGTCGTGCTGGCGATCGCGGTGGCTTCGATCGTGCTGGCCGCGCTGGCGGCGTTCGTCCAGGACGATCTCGAGCACGTGGTCGGCTATTCGATCGTGGGCGATGCCGGCGTCGTGGTCCTCGCGCTCGCCGTGCTTGAGCCGGCTGGCTGGGCGCCCGCCCGCCTCTGGATCCTGGTGTTCATCGTGACCCGCAGCGCGTTCGCAGCCTGGGCGGGTGGCATCCGGACGACGTTCGGGACCGGGCGGACCCCGGACCTGGGCGGGTGGGCGATTCGCTCCCCGATCCTGGCGATCGCGTTCGGGCTCATCGTCATCGCCGGGGTCGGACTTCCCGGGCTCGCGGCATTCGACGCTCGCAGCTCACTGGTCCGCCTGGCCCTCGATGGCCCGGCGGCCTCCATGGTCCTTCTCGGGACCCTCGCGCCGCTGGCGTATTACGGACGGCTGCTCGTGATCGGTCTCGGGAGGCCGTCGGGAGCAACCAGGCCAGCGGATCGGGCGATCGAATGGCGCCCTCGCGCCCGTCGACCGGATCTAACGTCGCCCGGCGCATGGTTGAAGACAACGTGGCAGGGCAACCGCGCGTTCAGCGGCGCCGTCATCGCGGCGATGCTCGGCGTACTCGCACTGGCGACATCGGTGGGGGCGTTCGGGGGGCCTGCAGCCGCGGCCGGGTTGCCGGCCATCGTCGAAGGCCCGTCGGAAACGTTCGCGCCGACGCCCTCCGGGGGGATCGGACCGGCGCCCGTCGAGTCCGGCCTGCCGTCGTTCCAGCCGATTCCGACCAGGTAGCGGAAGCGGGCCGGCGCGCGACGGCGCCGGGGCTCGCGAGACCGACGATCTACTCGTCCGGGGCGAGCACCCAGCGATCGATCTCGCGCGTGTAGTCGTGCAGCTCGCTCGGGTCGAACCAGAGCGCGAGCTCCATGTCCGCGGCTTCGGGGCCGTCCGACGCATGGACGATGTTCTGCGCGGTCTCCAGCGCGAAATCCCCGCGAACCGTCCCGGGAGCCGCCTCGTGCGGCCGCGTCGCGCCGTTGATGGCCCGGACGACGGAGATCGCATTGGGCCCTTCAAAGGCAAGGGCGACCAGCGGGGCGGAGGTCATGAACTCGACCAGGCCGCTGAAGAACGGCTTGGCCCGGTGCGCCGCGTAATGGCGTTCGGCCAGGTCGCGATCGACCTTGACGAGCTTCAGACCGACCAGCCGAAGGCCGCGATCTTCGTAGCGGGCGAGGATCCGGCCGACCAGCTGACGCTGGACGCCGTCGGGCTTGATGAGGACGAGCGTCCGTTCAGTGCCTGGCATGTCTTCCTTGGGTACGGCTGCGTTGGACGGGCGGGATTGTATCGGATGCCGCGGGCGGATCCTCCCGGGCTGGCGCTCGGCGACGGTCGCGTGAGCCCGACCACGCCGCCGCCGACCATGCGCGGAGCGCCTCGGTTTCGAGGCCGACCAGCCGGAATGCGTCACCGCGGACCATGTCAAGGGAAGGTCCGGTGCCGCCCTGCGTCCCCTCGAGGACGGCCGGGGCAAGCGACGGGGCGAGTCGCAGCGCGAGCGCGAAGCGCAGCGACGCCTCCTCGATTGAGCCGGCGGCCAGGGCGTGCCGAGCGGCGTCGAGCTCGTCCGCCGGATCCGGCAGGTCCATCGTCGCGGGCGCGGAGGCGGCATCGGCGTCCCAGAAGCCAGGCGTCAGCGGCGTCCCGCTGGCGCCGGCCGTCGCCACCTGCGCCGCCGGGCCTCGCATCGTCGATGCCGCCAGCGCGTCGGTGTCGCGGGCCCGCCGCGCCTGGGTCGGGCC
>JAXDKX010000295.1:0-7849 GCA_034666905.1 Chloroflexota bacterium
CGCCATTGGTGCGGGTGCGCACCAGATCGGGTCGGCGTTGATGTCAAGGCGAACCGGCGCCCGGTAGATTCGACCCATGATCGACGCGACCCGACTCGGACCGCTTCTGGCTGTCCCGTGACCGCGCCCGCCGTCCGGGCCCCCGTTCTTGCGCCGGGCGACGCCATCCGGCTGACGTCGGTGACCAAGGTCTACGGCCACGGGCTCGGGGCGGTCGTGGCACTCGAGGATCTCAACCTGACCGTCGAGGTCGGCAGCTTCGTCTGCCTGGTTGGGGCATCGGGCTGCGGGAAGAGCACGCTCCTCAACATCATCGCCGGTCTCGACAGCCCCACGACCGGGCGCGTCGATGTTGCCGGCGGGCGGCCGACCCTGATCTTCCAGGACGCGGCGCTCTTCCCGTGGCTGACGGCCGGCGAGAACGTCGATCTGGCCCTGCGCCTTCGAGGCGTTCCGCGTGGCGACCGCCGGGCTGCGGTCACCGATCTCCTCGAGCGGGTCCATCTTTCCGGGTTCGCCGACAAGCGTCCCCACGAGCTGTCGGGCGGCATGCGCCAGCGCGTGGCGATCGCCCGGGCACTGGCCCAGGACCCGCGAATCCTGCTGCTCGACGAACCGTTCGGGGCCCTGGACGCGATCACGCGTGACGTCCTCCACGAGGAGCTCGAGCGAATCTGGCGGGAGACGGCGCTCACCGTGGTGTTCGTCACCCACAACGTGCGCGAGGCGGTTCGGCTCAGCCAGCGGGTCGTCCTCCTGTCGAGCCGTCCGGGACACGCGGTTGCCGAGTTCGCGGTCCGGATCGAAGGCCCGCGCAAGATCGAGTCGCCGGAGGTCGCGGCCCTGGCGATGACCATCGGCCAGCAACTGAGCGAGCAGGTTCGTCGCCATGCGACTGACTAGACCCTCGCCTGCGGCGGCCGCGACGCCCGCTGACCGGCTTGGGAGCGAGCTGTCCGGACTCGATCGCCTGGAGCTGCCGGTCGCTCCACCCGCGGCACGCCTGCGGCGGGCGTTCGGTTCCGTGGGGCCCAAGCTCGCGGCCCTTGCCATCGCGATCGGGATCTGGCAGCTCGTCGTCTGGACCGGCTGGAAACCACCGTGGCTCCTGCCCGGCCCGGCCACCGTCCTGACGGAGCTGTGGAACGAGCTGCTCAAAGGCGACCTGCAGGCGGCCGCCGCGGTGACTCTCAGGCGCGCGCTCCTGGGATATGGCGTGGCGATCGCGGTCGGTGCCACGATCGGCGTCCTGGTCGTTCGCTGGAAGACCCTCCGGGCGGCGGTCGGGTCGCTCATCACGGGTCTCCAGACCATGCCCTCGATCGCCTGGTTCCCGCTCGCGATCCTGCTCTTCCAGCTGAGCGAGACCGCCATCCTGTTCGTCGTCGTGCTCGGTGCCGCACCGGCCATCGCCAACGGGCTCATCGCCGGGATCGACAACGTGCCGCCGCTGCTGCTGCGGGCCGGCCGGATCGTCGGAGCGCGCGGCTTCTCGGCCTATCGCTACATCATCCTGCCCGCCGCCCTGCCGTCCTTCGTGGCCGGGCTGAAGCAGGGTTGGGCGTTCGCCTGGCGGAGCCTGATGGCCGGCGAGCTGCTGGTCCTCATCCCGGGCCAGCCATCGATCGGCGCCCGCCTCCAGTTCGCCCGCGAGCTATCCGACGCGCCGGGACTGATCGCGATGATGATCGTCATCCTGGCCATCGGGATCGTCGTCGACGCCGTCTTCTTCAGCACGATCGAACGCTCCATCCTTGCCCGCCGGGGGCTCGTGGAAGGGGCCTGACGAGCCGGCGCAGCAGGCCCGGCGAGCCCACCTGGCCCGGCGATCCTTACGCATAACTGCATCCATGGACTGCTAACGACCGGATACGAGCTCGGAGGACCAGGTTGGGCCGCGGATTGAGCGTGGATCGGCGTTCCTGACTCGCACTGCCGGCTCGAGCTGGGCCGTACCAGTCCCTGGGGGCGGTTTTGCGCCGACGGGCGATCCGGCGGCGCTCAACAACGTCGTCGGTCATCACACCTAGCTGCGCGTACCCAGGAACGGCTCGAATGCATCGAACGGTTCGGTCCGTTCGGCGACGGCGTCGCGACCGCGAGCCGCGCGACCACCTCCAGGCGGCTCGCCGATGACCGTCGTCCAGCCGCGATCGGCAAGCCCCTCGATCGTCGTCAGGGCGGCCGCGACCATCGCCCGGGCGTGGGCGAGGGCCGCACCGGTCAGGGCGCCGGGCAGCGTGGCCGCCGCGACCTCGGCCGCAACAGCCGAGCCGGCTCGGAGGCCCGGCAGTCCTGGCTCGTCGCCGCCATCGGTCGAGGGCTCGTACCGCCGCAGGACGAACGCCACCTCGCCGGCATGCACGGCGGCCGCCGCCTGCACGAATGGCCACAGGGTGGAGCCGCCGTGATCCTCGGCGGGCTCGACGAACGCGAATGGATGACCGGGGAACAGCGCCCGACGCAGCGCCACCTCGGCCACGGCACGGGCGGCGGGGGCTGGCTCGTCGGTCACCCACGGCGGAAGGGCACCGACGACGATCTGGCCGGGCGGCAGCCCGTCCCCACGGGCCAGCGCGACGCCGATCAGCTGCAGCGCCAGGGCCCGGCCGGCACGGGTCCCGGGATCGGACGGGAGCCCGGCCGAGAGGTCCGGGGCGACGACCAGCGAACCCGGGCCGACCACGACGCCGGTTCCCGCCCGGCGCGCAAGCCGGTGCGCGAAGGCATGGTCGGCGAGGGCGCGATCCGGCTCGACGCCATCGGACACGATCTCGGCAATCGCGTCCAGCGCGAGGAGATCGATCCGCTCGAACGCGGCGACGACCGCCCCCTCGGGCGCACCCAGGGCCGGCACGACGGTGCCCAGCCGGACGTAGCTGCCACGCTCCGCGGCGGCGCGGTCGACGGCCTGCCGAAGCATGGTCAGGGCGCGCTGGCTGCCGATCGGGGCCGGATCCGCGAGCTCTCGGCCGGGCGCGCCGCGGGCGCCTTCACGAGGTCGCCACTGGGGCACGTCGAGGCCCGCCTCGCTCATCCGCCCGGCCAGCTCGCGCCCGATCGGTACCTCGATCCGGATCAGGTCGAGGCCGGCCGCGATGAGCGCAGCCGCTTCGTCCAGTGCCTCGTCCTCGTCGGGCTGGTGGAGGGTCGTCCCGAGCCACGGTCGGGCAGCATCACCGAGGACCGCCATGGTCTCGAGGCGAACCGTCCGCTCGGCATCGATCCGCTCGATGGCGGCGCCAGCCAGGCGACTCGCTTCGACCTCGGCGACCGCCCGGCGGTCGGGCTCGCGCAGCAGGGCGGCTTCGAGCGCGAGGTCCACCGCCCCCGACGCCACGTCGAGCGCGAGCTGCTGGGGATCGAGGTCATATTCGAGCAGGGCCATGGCGAACGGCAGCGTGATCCCGGTGCCGAGCCCGCGCGGGTCGCCGGCCAGCCAGCGATCGACGGTCGTGCCCGCCAGGGGCCGCCCCGCCCCATCCAGCCCCGACACGCCGAAGAGTCGCAGGATCGCGCGCTCCTGCCCGATGGTCGTCGACGCCCGCGCTCGCGCACCCCAGACCCCGGCGAGTGCCTCGGCCTGGGCGCTCAGCCGCTCGAGCGGGCCCCAGTCCCCGATCACGATGGCAGCCGCCCGGCCGCCCGCAGCAGCTCCAGCGTGCGCTCGACCGGCAGGCCGGGCACGACGTGGCCGTCGCGACCGGTCACGCTGTCCGCGCGGAACAGCGAATCGACGACGGCCGCCTCGGTCGCCTCGACCACGGCCGCGAAGAAGGGATCGAGGTACTCGTCGTCGATGACCTCGACACTGCGCAAGGCCGTTGTGCTGCCTCTTGGAATGCGCGTCCCGGTCGAGAAGGCCAGGAAGATCTCGCCGGATCCGTGGCCTGCGGTCGAACCGGTCCGGGCCAGGCCCAGGGCGGCCCGGCGCGCCATCCGCTCGAGCGCATGCCCGAGGAGCGGCGCGTCCGTGGCGACCACCACGATGCAGCTGCCACGCTCACGCTCGCGGCGGACGGGGGCATTCGGCCAGCCGTCGGCGGCGAGCGCCTCGCCGACCCGCACACCGTCGATTGTCAGGCGCTCGATCCGGCCGAAGTTGGTCAGGGCCAGCACGCCAACGGTGTACGTCGGGGCATCGTGCGTCTGGGAGCCCGAGCCCCTGCCTGCCCTCGCCCGGAGGGCTCGCCGGTCGATCGGCTGGACGGCTCGTGAGGCCGTGCCGATCCCGCCCTTCAGCTCGTAGCAGACCATCCCGGTTCCGGCCCCGACGGCACCGCCGGCGCTGGGTCCGGCCTCGGCGCCAGTGGCGGAGTCGAGCGCGGCGCGGACGTCGGCTTCGTCGACCTGGACACAGCGCGACGCGTTGAGCCAGCCGTCGTCGCATTCGGCGACCACGGGCATCAGCGCCTCGTCATCGCCGGCCAGGTCGTCGAGGGGGACCAGCGCCGAAACGGCCGCGTCGTAGACCCGACCGATCGCCATCGAGCTGGTCAGGAAGATCGGGCTCTCGAGCGTCCCCCACTCCCCGATGCTGGTGATGCCGATCGCCTCGCCCGCGCCGTTGAGCACCGCGGCCCCGGCCGGGACCCGGGAGCGGAAGAGCTCGCCCGCAGTGAACGGCACGATCGTCGTGACGCCCGTCCGGGCGACACCACGGCCGTTCGGCGGGGCGCTCTCATCGCGCCAGACCGTCTGGTGGCCAACCCGCACGTTGGCGACGTCGACGATCGAATCCGTCGGTCCCGGTGGCAGCATGCCGATCCGGATGCCGTAGTCGCCGGGACGGTCGCGGGGAGCCGGAGGCAATGACACCGAGACAGTATGGCGTGGGCGAGAGCCGTCGAGCTCAGTCGATGGCGCTGGCCAACCGGTTGCCGGCGAGGAATGCCCGGTAGGCCATGACCGGGTCGTCGAAGCTGAAGCGGACGCTTCGATCGCCGAATCGCTCGGCTCCGGGAACGATCGCCGCGAAATCGGCCTGGACGCCGCGGGCGTAGTCGACCTCGATCACCACCGGCGGGCCGACACGCAGGAGCTCGAGTTCCCCAGCGGCTGCCCGGCGGACGGCGCGTTCGGCGCCATCGCGGACCAGGCCGGCGGCGACCGACGGGTGGAGCGAGGCGGCCGCCCGGCCGCCGGCCGCCTCCTTGACGACGACCCGTTCTGCCCACGGCAGCCAGCCCTCGACCTCAGTGGAGAGCGCATCGTCCCCGGCGACCAGTCCGACCGGAATGCCCCAGGCGCCGAGCGCGATCGCGTTCAGTCCGTACTCCCCGGTCGGGCGGCCGTCGAGGCGCGTCTCCACCGGAGCGCCGGAATAGGTATGGGCGATCGTGCCGGTCGGATGGCCCGCACGAGCGTGGTAGCCCACGAACAGGGCGACCTCGAAGCCGGCATCGGGCCCGGCGCCTGCGACCATCGACCACGGCTTGTGGCCCTGGAGCAACCGTGCCGCCGGGTGGATCCGGTCGGGCAGCAGGTTGTACATCTCGCCGTGGCTGTCGTTCACCAGGACCTCGCTGGCGCCTCCGGCGAGGGCACCATCGATCGCGGCGTTGGTCTCGCCGATCATCAGCTCGACGGCCGCGGGATACCGGTCGTGCTTCTGTCCCGTCGGCCCAGGGTGGTTCACCCCGGCGATCCCCTCCATGTCCACGCTCAGGTAGACCTTCACGCCTGCTCCTCCGGACCGGTTCGTGCCTGGTGGCCAATCCAGACATGTCCGTCGGCGAAACGCTCGGCTTTCCAGATGGGAGCGCGCGCCTTGGTTTCGTCGATCGCGTAGCGGGCAGCGGCGAAGGCCGCGTCACGATGCGGGGCGGCCGCCGCGACGGCGATCGACGGCTCGCCAAGCGGCACGTCGCCCGTGCGATGGACGATCGCCAGGCGCACGACATCGAAGCGCTGCGCGACTTCCTCGGCGATCGCAGCGAGCACGGCGAGTGCCAACGAGTCGTGGGCCACGTACTCGAGCGACTCCACCGAGCGACCGGCGTGGCGCGCCGCCTCGGCCTCCTGGCCCGGCGCCGGCGTGCCCGGCGTCGAGCGGGTCCGTCCAAGGAACCCGACAAAGGCCCCGTCTTCGGGTGCTGCCAGGCGGTCCGCCAGCTCTCCGAGGATGGCCGTCGTGAAGGGGGTCTCGCGCAGCTCCAGGATGGGCCGGTCGGAGGTCGCTTCACCGCCCGAGACGGGCGGGATCATCGCCACCTCGTCGCCATCGGCGAGCTGGGTCAGCGGTTCGGCATAGTCGCCGTTCCGGGCGAAGCGCAGGGAGGTCCGTCCTGGCGCCAGGACCGGATGCCGGGTCACCAGCGCATCCCAGGCGGCCTCCACGTCCGAGCCTTCGGCAAGTCGCACGTGAACCTCGCGCGTGCCGGCGAGCTCGCGCTGCATGGCGAACAGCCGGATCCGGACGTCGATCGTCACCGGGCGTCGACGGCCGTCAACCGCGCCAGGCCGCGACCAGCAGGCCATCGCCGACGGGCAGGATCGTGGCGTTGAAGCGCGGATCCGCGAGCACCGCCTGGTTGAAGGCCCTGAGCGCATTCGTGTTGGCGTCGTCCGCTGCCGCGGGACGCGCGCCCGACACGCGCCCGCTCCACAGGACGTTGTCGGCGACGACCAGGGCGTCGGGCGCAAGTCGGGGGATGAGCGCCTCGAGATAGGCGAGGTATTCGGGCTTGAGCGCGTCGATGAAAGCGAGATCGAAGGGGCCGGCGAGGTCCGCCTCGTTCGCCGCAAAGGCCTCGAGGGCAGGCGCGGTCACGACCGTGATCCGGTCGTCGGGAATGCCCGCCTGGCGCCACCAACCCCGCGCGAGGTCCGTCCGCGACCGATCGGGATCGATGGTCACGACCGTCCCGTCGGCCGGCTGCCCCAGCGCCAGCCAGAGCGTCGAGTAGCCGTAGGCAGTACCGACCTCCACGATCCGTCGCCGCCCGGCGGCGAGCGCCTGGAGGACGCGCCCGCTGTCACGCGTGACGATCGGAATGCCACCTGGGTCAGCCGCAGCTTCGATCGCCGCCATGGCGGGAGAGAGGGGCGGCGAGATCGATTCGATCCAGTCGATGTCGACCGCGGTGGGGATCCAGGTCTTGTCACTCTTGCCCACGGTTACCTCACACGAGCAATCCGGCGCCGAAATAGAGGCCGGCAGCCAGGATCGTCCCGGCCGCGATGGACCCAACGTTGATGTAGAGCAGGCCGGTCGCCGATTCCATCGAGCGCGAGCGCGCCGTCTGTACCGACGCCCACGAAACGATCAACGGGAAGACGAGCCCGACGATCAGGCGCAACCATACGAACAGCGCCCACGGGCCGACGAGGGCCGCGAACGGCGCGCCGCCAGCCGGGCCTGCGCCCGAGGCGACCCAGGCCCAGAACAGGATCACCTGCAGGATCACGATGGCCAGCAGGCTCCGAGCCAGGAGGATCAGGGGCGCCGCCGGCAGCTTTGGCGTGACCAGGTACCAGTGCCCAAGGATCATGGCCGCGAAGACGCCGCCCGTTGCGCCGCTGACGATCAGCAGCTGAACGAGGAGGGCCGCCGTGCCGATGCCGGCGCCACCCCAGCTGAGCGCCCCGAACGCCAGCGTCGCCCCGCCGGCGGCAAGCGCGATCCACTCGATCGCCGGTGCGAAGCTGGGCGCGACGCGCCGAGCGACCAGGCCCCCGGCCGCCAGGAGGCAGAACGCGCCCAGCGCCGCGGCCCGCGGACCAGCCCACCCGGCATCGACGAGGACCGGCGAGCTGCCAAGCGAGCTGGGAAGGGCGCCGTCCGACAACCAGGCCAGGAACCCGAACCCGACCGCACAGGCCGTCGTGAATCCCAGGTATCCGCGAG
>JAXDKX010000296.1:0-5282 GCA_034666905.1 Chloroflexota bacterium
GGGCTTCGTTCCACCCTCTGGAAGCATCAGTCGAACGGTATCAACCTGAGCATAGTAAGAGGCTCGGCGCCGCTTCGACGGATGCCCTGGCGACGAGAGGAGGGTTCGCCGCCACGGTCTGGTGAAAGGCCAGGTCAGTGGGGGCGGGTTCGCTCCCCGTCCCGGAGGTCGAAGCGGCCGAGCTTGTAGAGCCGCTGCAGGAAAAGCATCTGGTTGATCTGCCGAAGCGACCAGCGGAGGTCGCTCGTCGGCAACCCGCACATGAATGCGGTCAGGCTGGCCGCCTCACCTGGCGTCAGGCCCTTGTTCTGGAGGAGGCGGAACGTCGCGAGTGGCGTTGCCGCCGGAGCCATCTCGGGAACCGAGTGCGTCTCCGACCCCGCGATCGTCGACTCGGAGGTGAGGCCGAAACCAGGTGCGTTCGCCGTCCCCGCCGCGACAGCGGCCGGACGCGAATCGCGGCGAGACGAACGCTCGTGACCTCGTGTTCCGCGTTGCGTATGTTCGGCCATGGCTCACGTGTCCCATCTTCCCTGGCTCCGCCCCCGGATGGTCCGGTTCGGTGCGGTATTGGCATGTTCGCAACACCGCGATCGCGGCGCGATGACCCTGCGGTCCCGGCCCGGGTGGTACTTGCGGCCATAGACTCACGACGTGAGGGTCCGCCAGTTCGAATTGCGCCTGATCGGCAGCGTCCTCGTCGCCTGCTGGCTGGTGTCGGGCGGGCTGATCCTGCTGGCCTATCGACCGGGCGGACCCTTCGATCTCATCGTCGGCCTGACGACGCTCGGTCCCATCGCGATCGCGGTGGCCGGGGTGGTCTGGCCGCCCGTTGCCCGCGGCGACGTGGCTTTTCCCGCGATCGTCTGGCTCGCGATCGTCGGCCTGCTGTGCCTGGTTCCCTCGATCGCCGGCCTCCTCGATCAGCTGACCGCCTTCGGTTCGCAGACCCTCCTGCCCTCGATCGAGGCAGCCTATCCGTGGCTCATCGCATTGCTGGCGACCAGCCTGTTCAGCGGCTTCGGCGTTGCCCGGCGAATCCAGGGCGGGACGGCCATCCGGCGGCGCCGCCTCCTCGCCGGTTCGGCCATCGCGCTCGTTGTCACCGCCCTTTCCGGGGCGGCGTTCGGGGCGGCGGCCGTCGCCAACGACACTGCGCTGCGCGATCGGCCGATCGTCTCGTCGCGATTCGGCCCGACCGTCGGATCGGCCCAGCCCCCGCTCTGCGGCATGCCCCTCACGACGGGCACGACGGCACGCCTGACGCTGCACCTGGACGGCACGGTCGATCAGCGGCCGATTGGATCGGTGGACGTGTCGGGCGTCCGCGTCAATGCCGACTTCCGCTGGCTGGCCTATGTCGCCACGACGCACGAGCTTGGCGAATACGGCTCCGCCCTGAGCGGCGAGCGGGCATGGATCCGGACGCCGACGACCGACTGGCATGCGGTCCCGCCGGATACCGTCACGGACGACACGCTGGACGTCCAGGCGCTCGTCGTCGCCCTCAACGCCGACTACCGGTCGACCGCGGAGGACCGGGGCGTCGAGGTCATCGAAGGCGCGCGGGCTCGACGCTGCCGAGTCGCCATCGACGGCGAGATCTTCGAAGCGGCGTTCCCCGAGGTCCGCCTGCTCGTCGGCGCGGCCGACCTCCATCGATGGCGAGGCCAGCTCGACTACTGGGCCTTTCTCGACGGCGAGGTCGGCCAGATCGCGGGCAGCATCAATGGCGCGGCTGCGGGCGTCGTCGCGGAGGCCATCCAGGGAACCGTGGACCTTCGGCTGACCGCCACGGAGCGCGGGCGCGACCTGGTCGTCTATCCTCCGGTCCGATGACCGTGGACGATGAGCGAGGCCCATATTCCGCGAAGCGCGATCGCCTGGCGCGGATGACCCGCCTCGTGTCGATCCTCCAGGCCCACCCCGATGGCGTGCGCACCGCTGATGTCGCCGAACGGGTCGGGATGTCGGTCCGGACGGTCTATCGCGACTTGCGGGCCATCGACGAGGAGATCGGCGTCCCGGTCTGGGCCGACAACGGCCGCTGGGGGATCGACCAGGAGAAGGCCTTCCTGCCGCCCCTCAAGCTGACCCAGGGCGAGGCGATGGCCGTCGTCCTGTCAGCCCGCTTGATGGTGCGCTACGCGGACAAGTACGATCCGGACCTGGCGTCTGCCTTCGAGAAGCTGGAACGCGGCCTCCCGCCAGCCCTTGCCGAGCACGTCGAGCGGACACTGGACGTCCTCTCCAAGGCGCACCGGGATGACCGCTTCAGCGCCAACGTGCGGCTGCTGACGAAAGCCTGGGCCGAACGTCGGGTCGTGACCATCGACTACGAGCCGGCCGCCTACGATCGCGGCTCGTCCCCTCGGCAGGCGACGGTCCGGCCCTACCTGCTCGAGCCCTCCCTCCAGACCCACGCCCTCTACCTGATCGGGTTCGACGAGGGCAGGCAGGCGCTCCGAACCTTCAAGATCGAGCGGATCCGGACGGCCTCGCTGACCCCGCGAACCTTCGAACCGCCCGATCCCAACGCGACGACGAGTGCCCTGCGCGCCGCCTGGGACATCATCGCCGACCAGGAGCCGGTCGAGATCGTGCTGCGCTTCCACGCCCGGGTGGCGACCCGCGTGCTCGAGGCAACGTGGCATCCGACCCAGGCGGTCTCGACCGAGCCCGACGGCTCGCTGCGCTGGAGCGCAACGGTGTCCGGCACGATCGAGATCCGACTCTGGATCCTGTCCTGGGGCGATGACGTGGAGGTCATCGCGCCCGCTTCGCTCCGTGACGACGTTGCGGCGACGTTGCGCCGGGCCGCCGAGCACTACCCGGAAGCCGGCACGTGAACCGGCTGGGCGTCCGGTTGCCCTGACGACGATGTCGCGCGGCCACCCATTCGCGGCGGTCAACCTGATCAGCGACCCGATCCACGGGTATGTCGAGCTGACCAAGCGCCTGACCCCGGCGCAATCCGGAGCCGCCGGACTCCCCGACGAATCGGTCGCCGAAGAAGACGTGCTCGACACCACCTGGCTGCAGCGACTGCGCCGGATCAGCCAGCTCCAGAGCGCGCGCTGGGTCTTCCCGACGGCCGAGCATTCGCGCTTCACCCATGGGCTTGGGGTCATGCACGAGGCGGGCCTGTGGGCCCGGTCGCTCTACCCGAGCCTGCGCAACTCACTGGCCGCCGAGAACGCTCCGCAACCGTCCGAAGGGCTGGTCGTGGAGACCCTCCGGATGGCCGGACTGTTGCACGACATCGGGCACGGCCCATTTGCCCATTTCTTCGACGAGCACGTGCTGGCCGCCTACCCTGCCCCGGCCGATCCGCGTCGAGCGAGCGGCAAGCGCCTGTCCCACGAGGACCTCTCGCAACAGATCATCGAAGCCGAGCTCGGGTGGCTGATCCGGGGACTCCGCCGGGCTCCCGGGGCCGATCCACAGCGCGACGGATTCGCGAGCGACGAATCGATCGATCCGGCCTGGGTCTCGTATCTCATCGCGAAGCCGGCCCTCGCCGACCCGGCGATGCCACGCTGGGTGCGCTGGCTGCAACCGCTGCTGTCGGGCGTCTTCACCGTCGACAACCTCGACTATGTCCGGCGGGATGCCTACCTGACCGGTGTCGCCGTCGGGCCGGTCGATGTCGAGCGGCTTCGGCGGTACACGTTCATCTCCGAGCGGGGGCTGACGCTCTATGAGCCCGGGCTGGCGGCCCTCGAGATGTTCCTGACCGCTCGTCGCTTCATGTACCAGCAGGTCTACTTCCATCGAACGGTCCGCGCGATCGACCTCGACCTGGCCGAGGTCTTCGGCGCTTCCATTCGGGCGATCTTCGGGGACGGTTCACCCGCGGAGCGGCTGGCCGCCTTTGCCGACCTCGACGAGTACGCGCTCCTCCACCAGGCCGCGCGATGGGCGCGAGGCGAGGACGTCATTCCGCACGGGACGAGTGAGTCGACGCCGGGCGATCACCGGGTGTCCGCAGCGATCGCGGAGACCTGGCAATCGATCCTGCTCCGGCGGCCAAATTGGCGTTCCGAGGCTGAGATCAGGGCCGAATACGAAGCCGGCGACGAGCCAGGCGCCCTGATCGCCGGCCTCGGCGACCCTGAGCCCGGTCGCGTCGCGATCGATCTCGCCATCGTGGATGCCCGGCCGACCGAGAGCCTCGGGGCCGAGCCTCGCCTCGCCATCGAGATGCGCGACGGCGCTCCAGGCCCGTCGCTTGCCGAGGCGCTCGGTCGCCTGCCTGGATACGCCCTGATCGGCCGGCGCTATCGCAGAATCCAGGGGCCACAGGAAATGCTTGCATCATCCAATGGGAATGCGTGATACTTGCTGCATGAACCGCCGAACCTTCTCGGAAGAGTCCAAGAAGAAGCTCTGGCGGCCCTGCCGGGAGGCACGGGCCCTGGGGCGATAACCGGCGCGTCGCAGACGACGAAACCGGGGCCTCCAGGGAACGGAGGCTCCAGGGGCCGCGGCACCACGAGGTGACCGCGGTTTTTTTGTTGCGTCCCTGACCTCCACCTGGCGGCCCCTCGATTGACAGCGAGGGACCACGACATGCGCGCAGTAACGATCCTTGGTGACGGCGGGCTGGGCCGCGCCGTCGAAGCCGCCCTCCTGGGACGCGACGATCGGTTGCGGCCGCGGGGCGAGCTCCGGGTCGTCGGCCGTCCCCGGACTGGTCGCCATCTCGCCGCCGACCTGGGCCATCCCGATCTCGTCATCGAGGCGTCGCGTCCTGAAGCCGTCCTGTCGAACGTCGAGGTGGCCCTCGAGGCCGGGGTACGCCTGATGGTCATCGCGACCACCGGCTGGGCCGACGATCGGCCACCGATCGAGTCGCTCCTGCGCCGAGCCGGGGTCGCCGCCGTGGCGGCACCGAACTTCAGCTTCGGTGTCGTCCTGTTCGGCCGGCTCGTCGCGACTGCCGTCGAGCTGTTCGGGCCGCTCGACGGGTTCGATCCGTACCTCCTCGAATGGCATCGGCGAGCGAAGCGCGACCGGCCGTCGGGCACGGCCGTCGACCTCGCCAGGCGGATCGCCGACGGCCACCCCCGCCTGGCCTCGCCCGACGACCTCGAGGTCGTCTCGATTCGCGCCGGCTCGTCGCCAGGCATGCACCTCGTCGGCTTCGACGCCGCCGGGGAAACGATCGAGCTGCGGCTTACCGCCCGCGATCGATCGGCCTACGCGGCCGGCATCCTCGCCGCTGCCGACTGGCTCGAACGAGTCCCCCGTGATGCCGGCATCCATCCCTTCGACCTCGT
>JAXDKX010000297.1:0-8143 GCA_034666905.1 Chloroflexota bacterium
GCGATCGCCGGCCGGCTGGCCGCCTCCCGCCGGGAGCTCATCGCCGTCAAGGGCACTCGAGGGATCACGCGCGCGGACTTCGTTCGGAATCGCGCCACGTCCCCGATCGAGATCGATCCCATCGACGGGCGGGTCACGTTGGCCGGCCGGCCGCTGGAGGTCGAGCCCGTCGCCGAGGTGCCCCTCAGCCGCCGCTACTTCCTGCGCTGACGCTCGCCAACTGCGGGGGTCCGGCCTGGATCCGCCGGGTGAGAGACTCGACCGTCGCATCCGCCCAGTCGGACTCGATCCACCAGGTCGCTCCGGCCTCCGCGAGCGGCTGGACGGCAGCCGCGGCGGAAGCCCTGTCGAGCGGGGTCGTTCCCTCGACCACGATCTCGAACGGATGCTCGCGCGACGCAACCGGGCGCTCTCGGGCAATGAATTCGGCAAGCGCCCGGATCTCGCCAGGATCGCTGGCCTGGGGCAGGATTCCGTCGAACTCGAGGGTCCGGCGGACGGAGCGCTCGTTCGGCCAGGCGCCGACGACCCAGATCGGGATGCGTGGCCGCTGCATCGGCGTCGGGCGAAACGTCATCGGATCGAACCGGTAGTGGCGACCCGCGTGACCGTAGGGCTCGCCGCTCCACAGGCCCTCGAGGATGTCGAGCGACTCGTCGAGCATCTCGGCGCGGACTCGTGCTGAGATCGACTCTCCGACATTGCCGAATGCACTGTCGTCGAGGGTTCCCAGCCCGACCGGCAGGACCAGCCGCCCATTCGACAGCCGATCGAGCGTCATCGCCTCGCGCGCGAGCTTCCACGGCCGACGCCGCGCCGGCGGGGTCACGATGGCGCCGAGCCGAACCCGTTCGGTCCGCATAGCCATGGCGGCCATGACGACCCAGGGGTCGTAGATCTCCATGTCTCCGATCGCCACCGCGTCCCAGTAGAACACGCCGTCCCATCCGGCCGCCTCAGCCTCGGCGGCGAGCTCCGCGGCGGTCCGGGGATCGCCGGTCGTGACGATGAAGCCGGATTTCACCAGATGTCGCCCACCGTGAAGCCGTCGGGGAACGGATCGGTGGGGTCCACGACATACGACGCGAAACCGGTGATCCAGGCCTGCCCGCTGATGCTCGGGACGATCGCCCGGTACGGCCCGATGGCGGTCTCCTCCAGCACGCGCCCAGTGAAGACCGTGCCCAGGATCCCTTCGTGGCGGAACGTGTCCCCGACGTGCAGCTCTCCCCTGGCGTGGAGCACGGCCATGCGGGCCGAGGTGCCGGTACCGCAGGGCGATCGATCGATCGCACCCGTCCACGTCGATGGCCGGGCCCAGTCGAGCTTGCCGGTCGAGACCGTCACGACGTTGCGCCGATCGTTCGCGGCATCGTGGGCCGGACCCGACAGCTGGGCGATCGTGATCCCGGCAAAGCCCGGCTGGTCGGGATGGACGACCGGCAGCTGCTCCGCGGCCGCGGCTTTGATCATCTCGCTGATCCGGACGATATCGGCGCCTTCATCCGGCGTGAGCCGCAGCCCGAACGGTTCCGCCTCGGCGATGACGTAGAACATCCCGCCATAGGCCACGTCGACGGTCACGGTGCCGAGCTGTGGCACTTCGACCGC
Organism: Chloroflexota bacterium; assembly: GCA_034666905.1. Lineage (GTDB taxonomy): Bacteria > Chloroflexota > Limnocylindria > Limnocylindrales > CSP1-4 > SPCO01. The sequence continues at coordinate 1,612 of JAXDKX010000297.1, forward strand.
CGTGTCCAGGTGGGTCGCGAACGCCGGCACGTTTCGGAACGTGACCCCCGTGACCTTGCCGTCGGCGCACTCGGCGGTCACCCGGATCAACCCGGCCGGCGACTCGAGCGTCAGCTCCGTGATCGGCTCGGACATCGGGATCATGCCGGTCTCGAGCAGGACGGTCGTCACGCACATCGTGTTGGTGCCCGACATGCCGGGATACTCGACCTGTTCCATGATCACGTACCCGGCGTCAGCGGCCGGGTCGGTGGCCGGCAGGATGAGGTTGCAGTTGGCCGCCGGATAGCCGCGCGGCTCGCGGAGCATCCGCAGGCGAAGGTCGTCGCGATTGACCTGGAGCCAGGTCATCTTGTCGAACATCGTTGCCCCCGGGACGTCCGCGACGCCGCCGACGATGACTCGCCCGGGCTCGCCGGCCGCGTGCGCATCGACCGCCTCTATCCGGGGCCCGAGGCGAAATGGCGGCGACCCCGTTGCGCCGGGGGCGCCGATGTCACCCGGACCGCCGATGTCGCTCCCGCGGTGCGCGCCGCGCGCCATCGCCTACCGGCCCCGCTGGGCGTCAGCCAGTTCGCGAGCAATGTCGCGCCGCGAGTCGCGTTCGGCGATGTCCTGGCGCCGGTCGTGCTGTTGCTTGCCGCGGGCGAGGCCCAGCTCCACCTTGGCCCGGCCCCGCTCGCTGATGTACAGGCGGAGGGGCACGATCGTTTGGCCCTTGGCCTTCGTACGGCCGAGCAACTCGTCGATCTCGGATCGGTGGAGGAGCAACTTGCGGGTCCGTTTCGGCTCGTGGTTGTAGCGGTTGCCACCCTCGTACGGGGCGATATGGGCGGCTACCAGCCAGGCCTCGCCACGCTCGATCCGGGCGTACGACGACGTCAGATTGGCCTTGCCGGCACGGATCGACTTGATCTCGGTGCCGGTGAGGACGATGCCCGCCTCGAAGGTCTCATCGATGGTGAAGTCGTGGCGAGCTCTTCGGTTGAGGGCGACGGTCGTCTCGTCGGCCATGGTGGGCTCCTCTGGGCGCACGAACGCCGGCCCGATGCGGGCCGGCGTCCGAGTTGCTTAGCCACCCACAGGGTGTCCGACTAAACGGCCATCTCCTGCGAGGTGGTGCAGCTACGGGTACTGTCTATCACTGCACATCACCTCCTTTCGTTCCGAGGAACCGTACCCGATGCGCTTGGCGAGCGCAAGAGCCGGCTCCACCGGTCAGGCGGCGTCGCGGAGGAGGTCGCCCTGGGCGGAAGCCCCGAGGACCTCGAGCGCCTTGTCAAGGATCGGGTCGCTACCGGCCGGGACCGGATTGGGGAGGGTGACCATCACGTCGGGGGTCAGGCCCTTCTGGTGGATCCAGCGCTTATCGGGGGTCAGCCAGCGCGCGATCGTCAGCTTGAACGCCCCGCCTTCGCCGCTCAGCTCCTGCCATTGCTGGACGGTCCCCTTGCCGAACGACTGGACCCCGACCAGGGTCGCGCGCTTGCTGTCCTGCAGCGCGCCCGCGACGATCTCGCTCGCCGATGCGCTGCCGCCGTCGATGAGGCAGACGACCTGGAGCTTCGGGTCGATCGCGGCGCCGTCGGGCGTCGCCTCGGTCGGGGTCTGCACGCCGTTCGCGTCCTGCTCCCAGAAGATCACGCCGGACCCGATGAACTGGCTGGCCACCTTGCGCGCCGCGGTGACATAACCCCCCGGGTTGCCGCGGAGGTCCAGGATCAGCTTCGTGCGGCCGGCCTTGACGTGGGCGGCAAACGCAGCGGTCAGCTCGTCCGCGGCCGCATCGGAGAAGCCGACCAGCCGGACGTACCCGACGGTGCCGCCGGCGAGCAGCCTGGTGTCGACCTCCTTCTGCTGGACGACGTCGCGGGTGATCGCGACCTTGAATGGCGTGCCGGAGCCGCGCTGGATCGTGAGCGTCACGGTCGTCCCCTTGGGCCCGCGGATCCTGTCGCGGGCCGCGTCGACCGTCAGCCCGTCCAGGGAGACGCCGTCCGTCTCGAGCACGAGATCGCCGGTCGTGAGCCCGGCACGCTCCGCCGGGGAGCCTGCCAGTGCCCCGAGGATCAGGAGATGGCAGTCCGGCCCGAGGGTCGGACAGCCCTGCGTCCCGTCCCTGGCCTGCGTCGCGATCTCGGCGCCGATCCCCTCGAACTGGCCGCTGATGCCCTGCAGGCTCTGGCGGTATTCCTCGGAGGTCAGGTAGGACGAATACGGATCGCCGAGGGCGCCGATCATGCCGCGGATTGCGCCCTGGATGAGCGTGTTGCGATCGACCGGGCCGCCGGCATATCGCTCGGTGATCGTGTGGTAGGCATCCCAGAATGGCTGGAACGCGGCATCCTCGGAGACCGGCGTGCCTGGTTCGGCGGCTGCCTGACGGCCCATGGTGTAGCCCGACAGGAAGAGCGCGGAGCCGGCCAGCACCGCCACGACGACGATCGCGATCGGGAGAGCGCGGATGCGTCGCCGGCCGGGACCCCGGACCGCGGTCAGGGGAACGTCGAGGGACGCCGCGGTTTCAGTCTCGGCCGGGACCATGCTCGCAGGACCTCCGGGCTCAGCGGATCAGGTAGGTTCGGACAGAGAGCCACGACCCGACGACACCGAGGCCGACGCCGGCGCCGAGCACGAGCGCAACGAGGTCGCGGGTCAGCGAGCCGAACTGGAGCGGCAGGACACGGAAGAAATCGGCCATGAAGCTGCTGATGGGATCGGCTGCGGCGGCCAGGACGCCGAGGGTCAGCAGCGCGCCGATCAGCCCGACGAGTGCGCCCTCGAACACGAACGGCCAGCGGATGAACGCGTCAGACGCGCCGACGAGCCGCATGATCTCGATCTCCTCGGCGCGCGCCACGACCGCCAGCCGGATCGTGTTGACGATGATGAACAGCACGATGAGCCCGACGATGACCAGCACTACGGTGCCGGCCGTACGCAGGACATTCGTCACCGTCAGCACTCGCTGGACGAGGTCCTCGATGTTGATGACGTTGCGGACGATCGGGTCAGCGCGCAGGGCGTCGCCGACCGACCGCACGTTGGTTGGATCGACGAGCTTGACCTCGAGGCTCCCGTAGAGCGGGTTCGAGTTCAGGTACTGGGTCAGGTCCTCCCGGCCCTGCGCCGCCATCGAGGCCCGGAAGCGAGTGAGCGCGGCATCGCGATCGACATAGCTGACCGAGGCGACCTCGGGCATGGCCGCTACCCTGGCCTGGAGTGTCGCGATCTGGCTCGCGGTCGCGTTGGTCTGGACGTATCCGACGACCTCGACCTTCTGCTCGGTGAACTGAAGCCCGGCCAGCAGGCCCGTCTGGATGATCCAGAAGCCCGCAAGGAGCAGGAGCATCAGGACCATGGTGGCCGTCGCCGCCAGGCTCATCAGGGCGTTACGCCAGAAACCCTGCCAGGCACGAGTCAGGCTGAACAGGACGAACGAGAACAGCGTCAGTCCTCGCGGTGGTAGGCGCCACCGACTTCGTCGCGGATGATGCGGCCCTCTTCGAGCGCCACGACGCGCTTGCGCAACGAGGTCACGACGTGCGCGTTGTGGGTCGCCATCATCACCGTCACGCCGAGCTCGTTGATCCGCAGGAGGAGCTGGAGGATCTCCCAGCTGATCAATGGGTCCAGGTTGCCCGTCGGCTCGTCCGCGATGATCAGCCGTGGATCGTGGACGAGGGCGCGGGCGATCGCGGTTCGCTGCTGCTCGCCGCCCGACAGCTGTGCTGGGACCTGCGCCGCCTGCTCGGTCAACCCGACAAGGGAGAGCACGCGATCGACCGCCGGCCGGATCCGGCCGTGTGGCGTGCCCGTCACCTCGAGCGCGAACGCCACGTTCTCCCAGACCGTCTTGGTCGGCAGGAGCTTGAAGTCCTGGAAGATGATCCCGATCTTCCGCCGCATTCGCGGGACCTGCCGGCGGGGCAGATGCGCCAGGTCCTGGCCGTCGAGGACGACCTCGCCGCGGGTCGGCAGCTCATCGCGGATCAGCAGCTTGATCAGCGTGGACTTGCCGGCGCCCGACGGTCCGACCAGGAAGACGAAGTCGCCCTCGGGAATGACGAGGTCGACCTCGCGCAGCGCCAGCTTCCCGTTCGAGTACTCCTTCGTGACGTCGTGGAGGACGAGGACCGGTCGTTCCGGCTTGGCCTGATCGTGGGCTCGCCCGAGGACACGACTTCGGAGAGAGGGCGCCGGGCGCGGCGGTGGGGCAACGGTCACGGTTGGCTCCGCGGTCGAGACTGGCCTGATCGGCCTGCCGTCTGGCAGGTTCGATTGGACTCCGTCCGCGGGCACGGCAGGGGGAGCCACGTCGTTCGTGAGGCTACCACCGGCTTCGCGAACCCGCCAAGCGTGGCTCAGAGCAGGCCCGGGGAGATCGGCAGGTACCGCGAGAAGTCGGCGAACGGCTTGTCCCAGCAAACGAGGACCGGGAAGGGCTCCAGTCGGAATCCTGCCTGCAGGGCCGGCACCAGCGCCCGATCCGCGACCCCGCCGATCCAGGTCGCGAACGCGCCGCGCGGGATGACCGCCGACGTGAGGTGGCCGAGAATGGGAGCCAGCAGGCCGGGGTCCCGGACGGCGATCGGTCCGAGCCGGCCGGCCTCGCCGGCATAGCCATAGCCGACTGCCTCCCCGTCGGGTCCGCGGTAGAGCCATCCGTGCCGGCCCTCGGCCCGCAGGAAGCGATGGTCCTCCGGATGGGCGACGCCGAGCAGCTCACGATCGAGCCGATCGACCTGGAGCAGGAGATCGGCGTGGCCCTCCCCGCCTGCCGTTCCGCTCGCGATCTCGTCGAAGGCGGTGGGGACGATTCCGGACGGCAGCGTCCCGAACGCCTCTGGGCGCATGGGCAGTCCGACGAGGTTGAGCAGTGGCATGCGAGGCGTGATCCCGTACGTGGCGTAGAGCGCGCTCGCAATCGGTTGGGCGCTGTCGGTGGACGTCGCACGGGACAGCTCGCTGACGGATGGCAGGATCCGTCCCAGGAGCCGCCGGCCGATACCCGCGCCCTGCAGCTCGGGCAGGACGAAGAGCATCGACAGGTACCAGAGCCGCTCGCGCTCGACCGCGGCGATGAACGCGACGACGTGCCAGTCTCCCTCGCCGTCCGGGCCGCCAACGGACGGTTCCGCCGTCGTTGCCACGAGGAACCGCTCAGGGTCCGTCGCCTGGAGGTGGCTGAACAGCCGCCTGACCGGGTTGGTCTCGGGCGGGACCTCATGCTGGCCGAGCGGGACGATGTAATCGTTGATCGACGTCCGCCAGATCTCCGCGCAGCTCGCGATCTCGTCGGAACGCGCCGGTCGATAGGTCAGCTCGGCCGCCCGGGACAGGGGACGCGCCGGCGACGTCACGAGGCGATGGCCTCTTCGCCGATGACGCGCTCGAGCTCGGCCTGCATGAACGAGTCGAGGTCGCCATCGAGGACGGCGGACGTGTTGCCGGTCTCGAGATTCGTGCGCAGGTCCTTGACCATCTGGTACGGGTGCAGCACGTAGCTCCGGATCTGGTTCCCCCAGCCGGCCTCGACGTGCTCCCCCTTCAGCTTGCGGACCTCCGCCTCCTTTTCCTCGAGCGCCCGGTCCAGGAGGCGGGACTTCAGGACCTTGATCGCCATCTCCTTGTTCTGCGTCTGTGACCGTTCGTTCTGGCTCTGGGCGACGATGCCGGTCGGCAGGTGGGTCAGGCGCACCGCCGAATCCGTCTTGTTGACGTGCTGGCCGCCGGCGCCCTGGGAGCGGAAGGTGTCGACCCGGATCTCGTCCCAGTCGAGCTCGATCTCGACGTCCTCGTCCGCTTCCGGCAGCACCTCCACGAGGGCGAACGTCGTCTGGCGGCGGTTCTGTGAATCGAAGGGGCTGATCCTGACGAGCCGATGGACGCCTCGCTCGGCACGCAGCCAGCCGTAGGCCCGTCGCCCGTTCACGGCGACGGTGACGCTCTTGAGGCCCGCCTGCTCCCCTTCCTGCTGGTCCAGGATCTCGGTCGGGAATCGGTGGCGCTCGGACCAGCGCAGGTACATCCGGAGGAGCATCTCGGTCCAGTCGGTCGCTTCTGTCCCACCGGCACCGGCGCTGATCGAGAGCAAGGCCGGGCGGTCGTCGTACGGGCCGGAGAACAGGAGGGCGGTTCGTTCCCGCCGGTAGTCCGTCTCGAGCGTCGCGGCATCGCGATCCAGCTCGGCCTCGAGCTCGGCGTCGGGCGACTCGGAGATCAGCTCGAGGGCCGCCAGCAGATCATCCGCGCGGGCCTGGAGCGCGCTCCAGGTCGTCATTTCGTCGCGCAGGCCGTCAGCTTCGCGGAGCACCTTCTGTGCGGTGCGGCCGTCATCCCAGAATCCCGGTTCCTGGGTCAGGGCCTCGATGTCGGCGACGCGGGCGGCCTTGGTCTCGAGGTCAAAGATGCCCCGAGGTCGACCGGATCCGTTCAGCCAGGTCGCGGATGGCGGACGGGTCCACCTAGCTCCGGACCTGCAGATCCTGGAGCAGGATGGGTCGCAGCTCGATGAGCCGCAACGCCGTCT
>JAXDKX010000298.1:0-5039 GCA_034666905.1 Chloroflexota bacterium
CGGATCGATCACATGCCGTACGGCGGGGTCAAGGACTCCGGCCTGGGCCGTGAGGGACTGCGCTGGGCCATCGAGGACATGACCGAGGTCCGGATCATGGTGCTCGCCCAGCCCGGATAGGCACGGCGGGCCACGCCTGCCCGCCCGTCCCGTGCCACGCGACGTTGTCAGCGAGCCGTCGACCGCGTGCCGCATCCTTCGCGGATGGACTTCACGCTCTCGCCTGGGCAGCTCGAGCTCCAGGCACGGGCGCGCGCCTTCGTGCGGGACGTGCTCCAGCCTCGGGAGGTCGAGTTCGAGGGTGCCGGTGGGCGCGTCCCGCGCACCTGGGGGAACCCGATCCGGGCAGCCGCGATCGAGGCGCGCCTGCACGGCGGTTCGATGCCACGCGAGCTCGGCGGCCAGGGATGGACGATGATGGAGCAGGTTCTCGTCCATGAGCAGCTCGGTCAGTCCACGGGTGGCCTCTGGTCGTACATCCCGGGTGCCTACAACGTCCTGCTCCACGCCGATCCGGCGCAGCGGCAGCGCTACCTGGACCCGTCGATCCGAGGGGAGCGCTCGGGGAGCTACGCCATCACCGAGGCCGGAGCCGGCTCCGACGCCCGAGCGCTGCGCGCCACGGCGGTCCATGATCGGGCGACCGGTGGCTACGTCCTCAATGGCGAGAAATGGTTCGTGACCGGTCCGGACGACACCGACTTCATGATCTTCCACTGCCTCGTGGTGGAGGGCGACCAGCGGCTTCCGACACTCTTCCTGGTCGATTACGACACGCCCGGTCTCGAGCTGCTGTACGACCCGGACTACACCCACACGTTCGCCGACCGGCACCCCCAGTTCGTCCTGCGCGACGTTCGGGTGCCGGCTTCCGCGGTGCTCGGCGGCGTCGGCCGGGCCGACGAGCTGACGAACGAGTGGTTCGTCGAGGAGCGGGTCCATATCGGAGCGCGCTGCTCGGGCGCGATGGAGCGACTCCTCGGCCTGGCGGTCGGCTGGGCCACGGAACGAGTCCAGTTCGGGGAGCGGATCTACGACTTCCAGGGCGTGAGCTTTCCGCTCGCGGACTCGGCGGCCGACGCTGCAGCCGCCCGGCTGCTCACGCGCGAGTGCGCCTGGCTGGCCGACACCGGTGCCGACCCGAAGCTCGTCCACGCCAAGGCCTCGATCGCCAAGCTGTTCGCCTCGGAGGCGGCCTGGCGCTGCGCCGACCGTGTCGTCCAGGTCTTCGGTGGTCGCGGCTACATGCGCGAGTTCGCGCCCGAGCGATTCCTGCGCGAGCTCCGCGTCGATCGAATCTGGGAAGGCACCTCGGAGATCCAGCGGCTGATCATCGCGCGAGCGCTGGAGAAGCGCGGCGTCGGCGCGGTCGTCGGGTGATCGACTCCGGGGCGGCTGCCCGACCATCCGGGGCCGCCGGGACGGTCGACCTCCGTCCGCTCTTCGCGCCGGAGAGCATCGCGGTCGTCGGGGCGTCGCCGCGCTCCTGGATCGCCGAGACCGTCCGGAACAACCTGCGGGTCATGGGCAGCGCGACGCGCTGCCACTTCGTCAACCCGAACTACCGGGAGCTGCACGGCCAGCCGTGCTATCCGTCGCTCGAGGCGTTGCCTGAGCGCCCGGATGTCGCGATCGTCGCGCTCAATCCGCTGCGAGCTGCCAGCGTGACCGAGGCGGCCGCCGCGGCCGGCATCCCGGCCGTGATCATCCCCGGCGGCGGCGTCGTCGAAGGCGGCGAGGCGGCCGCTGCCATGCAGCTGGACGTGGCACGGATCGCCCGGGAGCACGGCATCGCCCTGGTCGGGCCGAACTGCATGGGCGTCATCGACCTGACCGCGAACGCCGCGACCTACATCGGCGACGTCTCGCCCTACCTGCCACGGGGCGGGGTGGCCGGGATCGCGCAGTCCGGGTCGGTGACGGACGCGTTCGTGCACTCGGGCTCCCGACTGGGTTTCTCGCGGATCATCAGTTGTGGCTCGGAGGTGGTCCTCGACATCTGCGACTACCTCGGCTACTGCCTCGACGACCCGGAGACGAGCTCGGTCATCCTGTTCGTCGAGGGGTTCAAGCGGCCGGAACGATTCCTGGCGCTCGCCGACCGGGCGCTCGAGTTGGGCAAGCCGGTCATGGTGGTGAAGGTTGGCCGCAGCGACCAGGCCCAGGTCGCCGCGATCGCCCATACCGGCTCGCTGGCCGGCGAGGCGCGGGTCACGGACGCCGCGCTCGATGCGGCCGGGGTGATCCGATGTGGCGACCTCGATGAGCTGCTGGAGACGGCCGAGCTGGTCGAAGGCACTCGCCGAACGGGTCGTCGCGTGGGTCGGGGGCGGACTGCCGTGGTCACCGTTTCGACGGGCGAGGGCTCGTTGATCGCCGACATGGCGCCGGTGACCGGCGTGGACCTGCCGCCCATCCCGGAGGCCACGCGCGCCGAGATCCTTGCCGCCCTGCCGACGATGGGCTACATCGGCAACCCGCTCGATCCGTGGGGCGCCGCGGACCCGCCAACGGCGTATGGCGCCAGCTTCGAGGCGATGGCGGCGTCTGGCGCCTATGACGTGCTCGTCCTTGTCCACGACTTCCCGTATCGATCCGCGCCATCCGAGGTCGCGACCGCCAACGACGTCACGTACCAGCTGCTCGCCGCGACGCGCGCGCGACCACACCTGCTGCCGGTCTACGTGTCGCTGACCTCGGGCGAGCCTCCACCCGAGACCAAGGCGGTGCTGGACACGGAGGGTGGAGGCGTGCCGTTGCTGCGCGGCGCCCTGGAGGCGTTCCGCGCGATCGCCGGCGTTGCGACCTGGGAGCGGCGGAGGGTGCGGCGGCTGGCGAACGGGCCGTGGCGCCCTGGCTGGCCGGTGCTCGCGGCCGATCGGACCTCCTTCGGGGCCGAGCGTGCAATCGCGGCCGCGCCCTCTGTCACGACCACGCTTGCCGAACGGGAGAGCCTGGAGCTCATGCGCGAGGCAGGAATCCCGGTCATCGAGGCCGTTCCCGTTTCGGGCCCGGACGAGGCCGTCGAGGCGGCGCGGGCATTCGGAGGCCCGGTCGCGCTGAAGCTCGACGTCGCCGGGCTCGCCCACAAGAGCGAACTCGGCGGGGTCGTGCTCGGACTCGACGACGATGCGGCTGTCCGAAAGGCGGCGGCCGAGCTGCTGGAGACCAGCCGACGGCACGGCCTCGCCGTTCGAGGCCTGCTCGTCGAACCGATGGCGGCCGCAGGCCTGGAGCTGCTCCTCGGCATGCGGCGGGATCCCTTGTTCGGTCCGGTGGTGGTGGCGGGCCTTGGCGGCACCCTGACGGAGATCCTCGACGACGTCGCGATCCGGCTCGCGCCGATCGATGCCGCTGAAGCCGATGCGATGCTCGACGACCTTCACGGGGCACGCCTGCTTCGCGGTGTCCGCGGGCGGCCGCCGATCGATCGCTCGGCCGTCGCGTCGATCCTGGTGGCGCTGGGCCAGCTCGCGCTCGACCGAGCCGATGTCCTGGAGGTCGACCTGAACCCGGTGATCGCGTCGCCCGGTGGCGCCGCCGCCGTCGATGCGCTCGTGGTGCTGGAGGTGGCGGACGATGGAGGCTGACGAGCCGGTCGTCCTGGTGGCGCCAACGCCCTGGGGCGTTCGCCTGACGCTCAATCGGCCGGCCAAGCTCAACGCCCTGTCCGGCGAGCTGGTGCGCGCCTTGTCCGCTGCGATCGAGGCGGCGGCCGCGGATCCCGGCATCCGGGTGATCGTCATCGAGGGTGCCGGCCGGGCCTTCTCGTCCGGGTACGACCTCACCGAGGAGGCCGAAGGCGAGGCGCCGGGTCCGGTTCGCTGGCGTGAGCTCCTGGCTGCCGATGTTGCCGCGACCCTGCAGGTCCTGGATTGCCCCAAGCCCGTGATCGCCCAGGTCCACGGCTATGCGCTGGCCGGCGGCCTGGAACTCGCAATGGCCTGCGATCTCGTCGTGGCAGCTGAAGGGACGAAGCTCGGCGAGCCCGAGATCCGCTACGGGTCGGCACCGGTGACGTTGCTCATGCCGTACCTCATCGGCCAGAAGAAGACGCGCGAACTGCTCCTGACCGGCGACCTGATCGATGCCGCGGAAGCCGAACGAATCGGCCTGATCAATCGCGTCGTGCCGCTGGATCGCCTGGCGGCCGAGGTGGACGCGCTTGCCGATCGCCTGGCCCGCACGCCGCCGGAGGTGATGGGGCCGACCAAGCTGATGCTGAATCGGGCGATGGATGCAGCCGGTTTCCGGATGGCCGTCGAGGTCGCGCTCGACCTCGGCGCGATCGTCAACGCTGCCGACACGCCCGAGCAGCGCGAATGGGACGTGATCGTCCGTCGTGACGGCCTGAAAGCCGCCCTGGCCTGGCGCGATCGGCGGTACGACGAGCGCCTGGCCGAGAGTGGTGGGGACGCAGGCCGGCCGCGAGCCTGAGGCTCCACTCGCCCTTGGCTACACTCCGATGGTGACGCCACGTGGCCGCCCCGCGCAGACCGCCGCCAGCCTGATCGTCGAATGCCTCGAGGCCGAAGGCTGCGAATGGGTCTTCTCCGTCCCCGGCGAAGAGACGATGGCGCTGCTCGATGCGCTCTCCCGCTCAACCTCGGTGCGGCACGTGACCACCCGCCACGAGCAGGGCGCGGCCTTCATGGCCGATGTCCACGGCCGCCTGACGGGGCGGGTGGCCGTCGCGCTCGCCACGCTCGGCCCGGGAGCGACGAACCTCCTGACCGGCATCGCCGATGCCTACCTGGATCGGGCACCGATGGTCGCCATCACGGGACAGGCATCCTCGGACAAGCTCTACAAGGAGGCGCACCAGGTCGTCGATATCGTGCGGATGTTCGAGCCGGTGACGAAATGGAACACCCGGGTCCAGCGGGTCGATGCCGTACCCGAGATCATGCGCAAGGCCTTCCGCGTGGCGACGCTCGAAAAGCCTGGGCCGACCCACATCGAGCTGCCCGAGGATCTCGCCGTAATGGCGCCGGAATCCGGCGCTTCGATCGAACCCCTCATGCCGGGTCATGCCTACT
>JAXDKX010000299.1:0-2890 GCA_034666905.1 Chloroflexota bacterium
GGGAAGGTCCTCGACTCGGCGAGCAGATTCTCGATCTCGGGCGATGTGGAGGACGGCTCGACGCTCACGGGTCCCTCGGATGTGTAATCGACTGGCCCGGCCATCCTACCGCGCGGCCCATTGGCGCGCGACGGTCTGGCCTGTGCGGGTCGCCTATTCCGTCCCCTCGGCCAGGTCGTCCTGGTCCGGGGCGAGGCCCACGGCAACGGCGTCTCCCGGGTCGCGCGACAGGATGACCCGCTGCGGTCGCGGGATCTCGATCCCGTTGGCCCTGAACGCCTCGAGCAGCCGCTTGCGGAAGTCGCCGCCGGCCGCCCACTGATCGGCCGCCCGAACCGTCCCGAGGATCTTGAGTGTCACGCCGTACTCGCCGAGCGCCTCGACGCGCTCGACCCTGGGCGCCTCGAGGACACGGCGCTTCCAGACCGGATCGCCGGCCATCTCGCGGCCGACCTTGTCGACGACGTCGATCGCCTTGTCGATGTCCGTCCCGTACGCCACGGTGACGTTCTGGTTGATCCGCGACCAGACCCGGGTCAGGTTGGAGGCGACGCGGATCTCGCCGTTGGGGACCGTGTGGACCACGCCATCGAGGTCGCGCAGGGTCGTCCGGCGCAGGGTGAAGTCCTCGACCGCGCCCGAGACGCCGGCGGCCCGCACGACGTCGCCCTTGCCGAACTGGTTCTCGATCAGGATGAGGGCGCCGTTGAGGTAATCCTTGACGAGACTCTGGGCTCCGAACCCCACGGCGATGCCGACAACGCCGAGCCCGGCGACGGCCGGTCCGATATCGAGGCCAAGCTGCCCAAGGATCATCAGGCCGGCGATCGTCGCGATGAACGATTGGAGGGTCCTGCCCCCGAGCGAGTCGAGCGTGTCCATCCGCTTCTTCAGCTCTACCGCGCTGAGCTCCTGGGCCGTGCCCTCGGTAGCCTCCCGATCGAGCAGCGCCTTGACGAGGCCCCGAACCGCGAGGCGTGCGACCCGTATCGCGATGAGCGCCGCGACCACGATGATGACGATCGGCAGGATGTCACCGCGCAGGACCGCGACGATCGTGCTCCACGGCTTCGTGTCCAGGTCGGGCATGTGCAAAGCCTAGCGCCCCACGGGGCCCACGCGAGTCACCAGGGCGCCGAGCTCGCCGGCCCTCAGGCGGCGGCGCCGCCGAGCCGAATCGAGATCGCGGCGGCCGTTTCCCGAGCCTGGGCCGCCAGCTCGGGGATCCGTCGCGGGGTGAGCCGGAAAGCCGGGCCCCAGATGTCCACCGCGGCGATGACGTTGCCACGTGCATCGTGGACCGGCGCCGCGACCGCATTGAGGCCAAGCTCGTACTCGCCGAACGCCGTGGCATACCCGCGCCTGCGGATCCGTGCCAGCTCCTCGAGCAGCGGCTCGAGCCCCACGATCGTCCGTTCCGTGAAGGTGACGAGTCCGCGACGGACGATGCGGAGCACCTCGCGTTCCGCAAGCGACGAGAGGAGGACCTTTCCGGACGCCACGCAATGGAGGGGCGTAGCGCGCCCCGTCCAGTCCCCGACCGCCACGAGGTTCGGGCCGTCCACCTGGGCGACCGCCAGCATCGAATCGCCCTCGAGGATGCCGAGGCCGGTCGTCTCATGGGTGAGCCGAGCCAGGCGCTCCAGCTCGGGCAGCGAGATGCCGCGCAGGTCGAGCGTCCGTTCCGCGCGCTCGGCCAGCCGGATCACCACCAGGCCCAGCCGGTACTTGCCGGTCTCATCGTCCTGCTCCACGAGCCCGCGCTTCTGGAGGGTCGCGAGCAGCCGGGACGCGGTCGACTTATGCAGGCCGAGCCGGCGGGCGAGCTCGGTCACGCCGGCCTCCCCCTGGCTCTCGCCAAGGGCGAGCAGCAGCGCCGCCGCCCGATCCACCGAGCGCACGGCGTTGCCGTCGAGGACCATGCCGCCCGGTCCGTTCATCCGGCCGCCGGGTGCGCCATCGCGCCAGATGCCGCGTCGCCGAGCTGACCGTGGGCGCGCGCCTCGAGGGCGGCGTCGAGGGAATCACCGAAGCTCGTCAGCACGCGATCGACGATGTCGCCCTGCGCGTGCGCCTCGCACATGAACCACGGTTCGCGCGAGTCGGGCTCCGGCATGGCCCCACGAGCATGCATGCCGATGGCGATCGCGTCGTAGAGCTCGTGGTCGGTGTTGGCCCAATCGCGATATTCCGACGGCTGGGACTCAGTGAACATGATCCCAAACATGCACGGATGGCCGGTGAACACGTATGGCAGGCCGGTCGGATTGAGGATCTCCCTTAGCCCATCCTGCATCCGTCGTCCGGTCGCATGGATCGTCTCGAGGGCGTTGGTGTCGCGAATGATCTCGAGCGTCTTGACGGCGGCGGCAGCCGCGACCCGGTTCCCGGCGTACGTCCCGCCGTGGCTGACCTTGTCAGGGAGGACGCTCATGACCTCCTCGCGGCCGCCGAACGCCGCCACCGGGTAGCCATTGCCCATCGCCTTCGCGAACGCCGCGAGGTCCGGCTTGATGCCGAAGAACTCGGCGGCGCCGCCGCGCGCGAAACGGAAGCCGGTCTTGACCTCGTCGAAGATGAGCAGAATGCCGAATTCCTCGGTCAGGGCTCGCATGGCCTGGTGGAAGCCCGGCTTCGGCAGGATGCCCTGGGCGTTTCCGAGGACGGGTTCGACGATGATCGCTGCGATCTCCTCGCCCCTGGCCTCGAAGAGGCGCCGCAGCGCCTCGATGTTGTTGTAGCGGGCCGGAATGATGGTCTCGGCGACCGGTGCGGGAATGCCGCGCCCGTAGGTCAGCCCGACCGGGCTGTCCGGGTCGCCGAGGTCGGCCATGTCGTTGGGGGTCACGCTGATCAGGGCGTAGTCGTGGACGCCGTGGTACTGGCCCTC
>JAXDKX010000300.1:0-9327 GCA_034666905.1 Chloroflexota bacterium
GCGCGGCCAGCCGGGTCAGCGGGATGCCGCCCGCCGGGACGAGAGTCGCCTCCAGTCCCCGGTGGCCGCCGAGCCAGCGCAGCGTCGGCCCGTCAGGACGGGCGCGAAGCGACCGTGCGACGGCGAGCGCCGGGTAGATGTGTCCGCCCGTCCCGCCGGCCGCGATCAGCAGTCGCATCCTCGTACCACGTCCCCTTCTCTACCGTATCGCGCGAGATCGAGAGCAGGATCCCGATCGCCGCGAAACTGATGATGAGCGAAGAGCCGCCGGCGCTGATGAACGGCAGCGTGATGCCGGTGATCGGCAGCAGGGCGACCACAACCCCGATGTTGAGGAACGCCTGCAGGCACAGCCAGGCCGTGATCCCGGCCGCCAGGAGCGCGCCGAAGGTGTCGGGCGCGGCCAGCGCGATCCGTACGCCAGAGTACGCCAGGACCAGGAACAGCCCGATCACGACGACCGCCCCGAGCAGCCCGAACTCCTGGCCGATCTCGGCGAAGATGAAGTCGTTGAAGGCGTTCGGGACGAAGACCTTGCTCGCCCCCAGACCCGTCCCGAAGAGGCCGCCGACGCCCAGGGCGAGAAGGCCCTGGACCGTATGGAAGCCTTCGCCCAGGCGATCGAGCCACGGATCCTGCCACACGCGAATCCGATCCAGCTGGTAGCCACGCAGGCCGACGACGATCATCGCGATCAGGGCTCCGGAACCCATGGTCGCGAGGTGGATGACGTTGGCTCCGGCCACGAAGAACATCGCAAAGGCGGTCAGCGTGATCACGCCGGTGGTGCCGAGGTCCGGTTCCTTGAAGACGAGCGCAATGATCGGCGCGACGATCGCCAGGAACGGGACCGTGCCCGACCAGAAGCCGCGGATCCGCCCGCCGCGCTTGGCCAGCCAGTGGGCGAGATAGATGACGAGGGCGAGCTTGGCGATCTCGGCCGGGTGGATGGCCGGCAGCGGACCGAGCTTGAGCCAGCGCGCCGAGCCACCGACGACGATGTTGAACTGGGGAACGAAGACGAGCACGAGGAGGACGATCGCCACGCAGTAGAACGGCACGGATGCGAGCCGCAGGTAGCGGTAGTCCACGCGCATCATCACGGCCATCGCGACCAATCCCAGGATTGCCCACTGGATCTGCGGCCCGACGGTGGCGAACGTGTCGGCGTTCTGCGACAGGTAGCCTTTCAGCGCCGACGACGAGTAGACCATCAGGATGCCGAGGGCGGTCAGGGCGACGACCACGACGAGGATCACGTAGTCCGCCTGGTGGCGCTCGCGGCGGACCGCGCCGGCCCGGCTCTTGACCGGTGTCCGGTTGACCAGGCCGGTGCGGGTGGTCGGCGCAGGCGCGTCTTCGGCCCCGGGCCAGCCGAGGCGCGGAATCGGCGGCGCCAGGTTCATCTCGTCCCTCCCTGGGATCGACGGGTTTCGGCGAGCGCGGCGACGGCTGCCTTGAACGCGCGGCCCCGGGCCGCATAGTCGGTGAACATGTCGAAGCTCGCGGCGGCGGGGCTCAACAGGACGGTCGCGGCCTTCGTGCTGGCCGCTCCTTCCCTGAGCACGTCCCGAGCGATCGCGTCGGCCCGTTTGACGGCGTCGTCCAGGTCAGCGGCGAGCTCGATGCGCGCCAGGCCCGCGGCCCGGAAGCTGGCGGCGAGGGTCGGGCCGCTCTCGCCGATCAGGACGGCCGCGATCGCGCGCTCGGCGACGACCGGCGCCAGGGCGCCCAGGTCGATCCCCTTGTCCCGGCCACCGGCGATCAGGACGATCGGACCATCGAACGCGCGCAGTGCTGCAATGACGGCGTCCGGCTGCGTCCCCTGCGAATCATTCACGAAGCGGACGCCGTCGACCAGGTCGACCGGCTCCAGCCGATGTTCCACCCCGGTGAACGACGCTGCCGCCGTGCGGATCGCCTCCGGACGGACACCGAACAGGAGACCGACGGCGATCGCGGCGAGCGCATTCGAGACGTTGTGGGCACCCGGGATCGCCAGGTTTCCGGCCGGCATGATCCGGACTCCAGGACCGGTCTCGACCGGATCGGCGCGGCCGTCGCCGCCCGCGGCGGCGAGTCGCTCGATCCCCGAGGCCTCGATCCAGCCGTCGACCACCCCGAGCTCGCCTTCCCCCGGTTGGCCGCGTCGATAGAGGACCGTGCGCGCGACGCCCAGCGATGCATATCCGGCGACGACCGGGTCGTCGGCGTTGAGGACGGTCGCCCCGCCCGGGTCGACGAGCTCCGCCAGCCGGCGCTTGACCCGCCGGTAGGCCTCGAGCGATCCGTGTCGATCGAGATGGTCCGAGCTCACGTTGGTGTAGACCGCGACCGTGGTCCCGCGCGACAACGTCGGCAGCTGCAGCTCTGACAGCTCGATCACCACTCGATGGCCGGCGGTGAGCTCCGGCAGCCGCTCGATCAGCGGGATCCCGATGTTGCCCCCGAGGACCACGGGATGTGCCGGATCGGCGCTGAGGATCGACGCAGCCAGGGACGCGGTCGTGGTCTTGCCCTTCGTGCCCGTGACGCCGATCGTCGGCGCCGGACAGAGCCGCAGGAAGAGATCGGCCTCGGAGACCAGGGCCGGCGCCGTCGCATCGCCGTTCGACCGTGCCGATCGGAGCGCCTGCAACGCCGACCGGAGTCGCGGCTCCGTCGTCGGGTAGTCCGGCGTGATCGACGGCGACGTCGCAACGTGGTGGGCCGCGGCCCACGTCGCCGCCGGGTCCACGGTCGGGCCGAGCGCAAGGGTCACCGAGCGTCCCTCGAGTGCCTCGATCGCGTCCCCCAGCTCGGTCGCCGGGCGCCCGTCATAGATCGTCACGCGGGCGCCGACATCAGCCAGGAACCGCGCAAGGGCGATGCCGCTGCGCGCAAGCCCCAGCACGGTGACCGGCCGGTCACGAAGGGCTCCGGCGCGAATGGCGGCCATGTCGAGGGCATCGGGATCGAGGGGACCGGCCGGCCGGGTGACGGTCATCACCGGAGCCGATCCAGCGACGCAAGGAAGAGGGTGACGCCGAGGAGTGCCGCCAGGATGCCCAGGATCCAGAAGCGAATGGTGATCTTCTCCTCGTCCCAGCCCCCCAGCTCGAAGTGATGGTGGATCGGGCTCATCCGGAAGAGCCGCCGCCCGCCGCTGATCCGGAACCAGGCCACCTGGAGCAGGACCGAGGAGGTCTCGAGGACGAAGATGATCCCGATCAGCGGCAGCACGAGGATCTGGCCCGTGATCAGCGCCGTGACGGCCAGCGTGGCGCCCAGGGAGAGCGCCCCGGAGTCGCCGATGAAGATCTGGGCCGGATGGACGTTGAACCAGAGGAAACCCAGCAGGGCGCCGATGATCAGCGCGCAGAGCAGGGCCAGGTTCGGCTGGGCCGGGTTGTTGAGCAGGGCGATCAGCATGTAGGCGACGAACGCGATGGCCACCGTCCCTCCGGACAGCCCGTCGAGGCCGTCGGTGTTGTTGACCCCGTTGGCCGCGGCGATGATCGCGAACGCCGCGAAGAGGACGTAGACCGACGGATCGATGGACACGGGCCCGACGAACGGCACTGCGATTGCCGTGATGTTGTAGGTCTGCTGGATCTGCCAGGCCGCAACGAAGGCGACGGCGGTCAGCCAGATCAGCTTCTGGCGGACGCGGATCCCCTCGCCGGTTCGGGCGTTCAGGTAATCGTCGAAGGCGCCGAGGAGACCAACCGCTGCGAGGGCGGCGATCGGCGCGAACGTCGAGGCATCGGGGGTGCTGCGCAGGAAGAAGTAGATGCCGAGCACCACGCCAACGATCAGGAGACCGCCCATCGTGGGCGTCCCCTCCTTGATGTAATGGCTCTCAGGGCCTTCTCGCCGGATGCGCTTGCCGAACCCGGCCGCATGGAGCAGCCGGATGTACGGCGCCATGAGGATGACCACGATCGCGAACGCGAGCAGGAGCCCCTGGATCAGCTCGACGGTCACCGGGGCGGTCTCGCGCCACGGTCAGTCCGAAGCCCCTCGACGATTCGCTCCAGGCCGATCCCGCGCGACGCCTTTACCAGCACCACGTCGCCGTCGCGCAGGCGGGGCGGCAGGAATTCCAGCGCGGCTTCAACGTCGGGCACCACCGACAGACGAGCCGGCTCCATCCCGGCTGCCAGGGCGCCCTCGGCGATGCCCGCGGCATCCTTGCCGACGACCACCAGCCAATCGACGGTTCGCGCCGCTGCCTCGCCGACCACGCGGTGCCCGTCCGGGCTCGCCTCGCCCAGCTCGAGCATCTCGCCGAGGACGGCACCGCGGCGCCCGGGCAGGCCGGCCAGCAGGTCGAGCGCCGCGACCACCGAACGCGGCGAGGCGTTGTAGCTGTCATCGATCAGGGTGACCGCGCCGACCGGCACGACCTGCACCCGATGCGGTGCCGACCAGCCGTTTGCCAGGCCTGCGGCGATCTCGTCCATCGTCAGCCCGGCGGCCCGCCCGACGGCTGCGCCCGCCAGCGCGTTATGGACCGACAGCCGCCCGAGGGTCGGGATCGAGACTGGCCGCTTGCCCGCGTCCGTTCGCAGCACGAAGCGCATGCCGGCCAGGCCAGCCGACTGGACGGCTTCGGCTCCCACGTCAGCGTCGGCCGCGAATCCGTAGGTCATCGACCTCGCGACCGAGCGGCTCCCCATCCGCCGGACAATGGGGTCATCCGCGTTGAGAATCGCCATCCCGTCCGGCGACAGGGCCTCGAGCAGCTCTCCCTTGGCTGCTTCGATCGCCCTGAGGGACCCGATCCTGGACAGGTGCACGGGCTGGACGGCGGTCACCACGCCGATGTCCGGCTTCGCCATGCGCGCCAGCTCCGCGATCTCGCCGCCAACGTACATGCCCATCTCCAGGACGGCGGCCTCGTGCTCCGGGCCCAACCGCAGGAGCGTCAACGGGAGGCCGATCTCGTTGTTCTGGTTGCCCTCGTTGCGGAGCGTCTCGAAGCGGCTCGCGAGGACGGCCGCGATGGCCTCCTTCGTCGAGGTTTTGGCGATGCTCCCCGTCACGCCGACGACCAGCAGCTCGAACCGTCGCCGCCAGCCGGCGGCGATGGCCCCCAGGGCGGCGCGCGAATCGGCGACCCGGACGACGGTCACGTCGCCAAACGCGCCGGGATCGGGCAGAGGTCGGGTCAGGACCACCGCGGCGGCGCCCCGCGTGATGGCCTCGGCGATAAACTCGTGCCCATCGGTCCGCTCGCCGGGCAACGCCACGAACAGCTGGCCAGGGCGAACCAGGCGCGAATCCACCGCGGCGCCGCGGATGGGGCGGTCGGAGCGAGCCAGCAGCCGCCCACCGCTCGACTGGGCCAGCTCGTCCGCGCTGAGCGACGGTGGCAGCGACGGTGTGCTGGGTGCCGCCGGCGTCAGGGTCGACGGATCGACGTCGGTCACGGTCGCCAGTGTCGCACAGGGTCCCGTCACCGTTCGGCGGTCAGGGCGGGCGTCCTCGGTCGGTCCGTCAGCAGGTCCGGCGTCGTGATTCCATCGGTGGCGATGCGCCGGAAGAGCTCGAACGACATGACCGGCATCTCCAGGTGGCCGATCCTTGCGACCGTTGGGGTGCCCTCCTCGATCTGGATGGCGACCACGAGGTCGGGGATCCCGGTCTGGCGCGCGATGTATCCAATGAACGAGTAGTTGAAGAGGTTCACCTTCCAGGCGCCGTGGCCGTTGTTGGCCTTCGGATCCCAGATCTGGGCGGTGCCGGTCTTGCCGCCGACGTCGTAGCCCGGGACGATCGTCCGGTCGTGGTAGAAGGGCACGGTCGCGATCACGTGCTGCATCATCTTGACCAGGGTCGCGGAGAGCGACGGCGTGATCAGCTGCTGTCCCGGCGCGATCGGGACGTCGTCATTGCCCACGCCCTTGACGACGTGCGGCTGGACCTGGGTGCCACCATTCATCAGCGCGGCATAGGCCATGGCCAGCTGGATCGGCGTCACCGCCACGCCCTGCCCGAAGGAGCCATTGGCCAGGTCGATCTGCCGCCACGGGGTGATGGCCGGATCGTTGACGATCCCGGCCACCTCGCCGGCGACATCGATCCCGGTTGGCTTGCCATATCCGAGGCGGAGCCACATGTCGTAGAGCTTCGCGGCCGCGGCGCGGATCGAATTGCCCAGGCCAAGCCCGACCTTGGCGGCGACCACGTTGCGCGAGAAGGCGACGCCGTCCTGGAAGCTGATCCAGCCCATCCCCTTGCGGTCGGCGTCGTGGATCTTCGACCGGCCTCCATCGAGGCGGAGCGTTCCGGTGTCGTTGATCAGCGTCGACGGCGTGACCGTCCCGGCCTCCAGGGCTGCCGCCGCGGTCATCATCTTGAAGACCGAGCCGGGCTCGTAGACGCTCGATACGGTCGGGTTGATGAAGCGCGACGGATCGGTCGACGCGATCGCCTTGTAATCGTTGGCGTCGAAGGACGGGTAGCTGGCCATCGCGTAGACCTCGCCGCTGTACGGATCCATGACCACCGCGGAGACGCGTTTGGCCTTGTCGGCAATCCAGGCCGCCAGCAGCTCCTGCTCAACCCGCAGCTGCAGGCCGGCGTCGATCGTCAGGCGCAGGTCGGTTCCGGACTGCCCGGGACTCGTCACCGTGGCACTCTCGAGGATCGGCCTGCCGGTCGCGTCGCGCTGGGAGACGACCACCCGGGGCGAGCCGGCGAGCGTCGCCTGGTAGGCCTGCTCGACGCCGTACTGCCCCGCCCCATCGGTGTTCACGAAGCCGAGGAGATGGGCGGCCAGGGTGGTCCCTCGACCTCCGCCCGGCTGCGGATAGACGCGTTCCGGCTCCGGCTCCAGCGACAATCCGAAGACCCGTCCTGCGTCGATCGCGGCCTGGATCCGGTCCGCCAGCGCGCGCTCGATCCCATGGCGAAGGATCAGGTAACGGCTCTGCGACGCGAGCTTGTCGCGCAGCGCGATCGCCGCCGCATCGTCCAGGCCGAGCAGCTGCTGGAGCTCGGCGACCGTGGCTCGACGCTGGTCCGGCGTCAGCTGATCCGGTGCCGCGACCAGTCGGTCACGCTGGACGGTGGTCGCCAGCACCACTGTGCCAGTCCGGTCGTAGATCTCGCCACGCTGGCTCGGCGTCTCGATGGTGATGGTGGTCTGGTCGGCGGCCTCGGTCGCCAGCCGGTCGTGATCCAGGACCTGCCAGTAGGCCGCTCGTGCGCCCAGGGCGAGCGCGCCGACCACGAAGACGCACAGCAGAGCGAGCAGGCGGATTCGCGAATCGGTCCGGCCGGGCATCGGTTGGTCGATCGCCTATCGAGCCGGGAGGACGAGCGGCTCGCCGAGCTGGCCGAGGCCGTCGTCGAGCGCCATCTTGCGGATCGCCGGTTCCCGCCCCAGGCGGTTGAGGTCCGAGCGGACGTTGTCGGCCTCGGCGTCGATGCGCTGGCGGTCGATGGTGAGCCGGCCGATGTCGAGACCGGTCGCCGAGACCCTGACCTGCTGGGCCAGGGAGAAGAAGGCGAGCATGAAGGCGACGACGATGCCGCCCAGGATCATGCCGAGTCGATCGGTTCGTTGGCCGGACCGGACGGCGCCGCGGACTCGCCGCCGGCCGAGCGTCGGCCCCTCGGCGACGCGAGGGCCCCGCGGCAGCAGGATGGTGCGCGGCCGGACTCCCTCGTAGACGGCCATCAGTCGCCCAGCACGAACCGGGCGCGCGGGCTACGCGGATCCATGAACGCCAGTGGGTCGGCCTGGGCGGCGGAGCCCCAGTCGCTCAGCTCGAATTCGAAGCCCTCGCTGTGATGGCCCCGATCCTGCCGCTCTCGCACCTCGTGCTGGCGGCGGCCATAGGTCTTGCGGCGACTCGACTGGTGGCGCTTGCTCACGTGACTCCTCCCTTCTGAACGACCTGGAATGACGACCTGCGCTTAGGCGGCGAGTCGCTCGGCGGCCCGCAGGCGGGCGCTCCGAGCACGAGGATTGGCGGCGATCTCGGCGAGACCGGGCGTCACCGACCGGCGGTTGACCAGGCGCAGGCGGGGATTCCGCCCGCAAACGCAGATCGGAACCTCTGGCGGGCAGACACACCCACGTCGCTCGGCCTGGAAGAACCGCTTCACGATCCGGTCCTCGAGCGAGTGGTAGCTGAGGACCACGAGGCGGCCGCCAGGCCGGAGCAGCTCCAGCGCCGCATGGAGTCCGGCTTCGAGGGCCTCGAGCTCCTCGTTGACCGCGATCCGCAGGGCCTGGAAGACCCGGGTCGCCGGGTGGGTCCGTCGCGGCAGGCGCGGATTGGGTGGCAGCGTCCGCTCGATAAGGGCGGCCAGCTCCTCGGCCGTGGCGATCGGTGCGACCCGGCGCGCATCGACGATCGCGCGCGCAATCCGTCCGGCCTTCGGCTCTTCGCCGTATCGGCGGAAGAGTGCGGTCAGCTCGGCAGCGTCGAGCGTCGCCAGCAGCTCGGCGGCGGGAACGCCGCGGGTCGGATCGAAGCGCATGTCGAGCGGACCGCCGGCGCGAAATCCAAAGCCGCGCTCGCGGTCGACCAGCTGGAAGCTCGACAGGCCGAGGTCGAAGAGGCAGCCGTCGACGGTGCCAAACCCTGCTTCCGGCGCGACGCGTTCGAGCTCGCGAAAGTTCGCCTGGCGCAGGACCAGGCGATCGCCGAACTGCGGGCGGAGTCGGGCCTCGACACGTGCGATTGCGGCGGCATCGGCATCGAGTCCGAGGAGGCGGCCATCCGGATTGGCCGCCTCCAGAATTCGCTCGGTGTGCCCACCGCCGCCCAGGGTGGCGTCGATGTGAAGGGAACCGGGGGCAGGCGCGAGCATCTCGATGACCTCCTCGACCAGCACCGGTACGTGCCCTTCGTACATCTCTCCTCCATCCCGGACGAATCGGATCCCGAGCGGATCCTGGAAGCGCATGTGGTTTGGGAGCTAGATCCCGAGCCCCTCGAAGGCCTTGGCCAGCTCCCCTGGGTCGTCGAGCGCCTTTCGATAGCGATCCCATCGATCCGGCGCCCAGATCTCCGCGTGGTCGCGCGAACCGACCACCACGGCGTCGCCGCCGAGGCCGATCGACTCGCGCAGATAGGCAGGCAGCAGGAGCCGCCCCTGCTTGTCCATCTCGGCCTCGACGGCGTGCGAGAAGACGAAGCGCTGAAAGAGGCGCGACTTCTGATCCGTGAACGGCAGGGCCGCGACCTTCGCCGAGAGGTCGTCCCAGACGGCCTTCGGGTGGATCGCCAGGCAGTCGTCAAGCCAGCCCGAAACCATCGACCCCGGGTCGAGCTGGGCGCGGAACTTCACAGGCACGGCGATCCGTCCCTTGTCGTCCACCGTGTG